>CANQYH010000123.1 GCA_947628025.1 uncultured Lachnospiraceae bacterium
AGAAGCCGGCTGCATCATCCTGTGCTGAACTGGAATAAATTTCAGGCATATTGCGAAGCAATACGATTATTAGTGCCATTGGCACAGGAAAAACAGATTGCATTGTGCATACAAGATGCGGATGAACAGAAAGACTGTCATTTCATTGATATACGGCTGCCGCAGGGACGGTTGGAAGGGAAAGCAAAACAAATTTTCTGCGAAGCGATGAGCTATTTTGATATGATATCGTTTGATGGGGAAAAAAATCAAACCTTTCTGGTGAATTTTATGATGGATGAAATGTGGATGGAGGGGAAAGAAAAGGAATAAAAAATCGTTTGCCGGGGAAACGAAAGAGCAGAAAAGCCGGTGCAGCGCTTCTGTCATGAAGCGCCACCGGCAGCGGCAGTTCTGCGGGAGAATGCGGGAATCGTTTGCTGTTCTCTTTATGGAGAGCGGTTCAATCCCTGCCGTCGTACCGGTGGCGTCTGGTTTTGGGAAAACAGGATTATTTCGATTTAACCTCTTTCCACATCTCATTATACATCTGATCGGCTTCTTCGCCCAGGTAGCGGAAGACCTCGCAGTTCTGCAGGGATTCGATGTCGGGGAAGACGGCCTTGTTGTTCTGCAGTTCTTCGTCCAGCAGGTCGAATGCGCCTTTGTTGGGGGTCGCGTAGGTGATGTATTCGAAGTTCAGCTTCGCGATGTCGGGGCGGCAGAGGAAGTTGATCCATTTCTCCGCGTTCTCTTTGTTTTGGGCGTTCTTCGGGATGACCCAGGAATCGATCCAGACGTTGGTGCCCTCTTCCGGGATCACGTACTCCAGCGAGTAGTCCAGGCCCAGCTTCTCGACCTCTTCCTGGATGTAGAGCATTTCGCCGGAATAAATGACGCCGATGGCCGCTTCGCCGCCGATCATCTTATCGCGGACCTGATCGACCACATAGGCCTGCACCAGGGGCTTCTGCTGGATCAGCAGGTCGCGGGCCGCCGCCAGCTCTGTCTCGTCGGTGGTATTCATGGAATAGCCCAGGGCCTTCTGCGCCACCATGAAAGCGTCGCGGACGCTGTCCTGCATCAGAATCTCGCCCTTGAATTTCTCGTCCCACAGATCCATCCATTTCGTTGGCACGTCCTCCGGCGCGACCATGCTGGTGTTGTAGAGGATGCCGACGGTTCCCCAGGTGTAGGGAACGGAGTATTTGTTCTCCGGGTCAAATTCTTTCGACCGCTCGATGTATTCCGGGTCAATTTCCTTGTAATTGGGGATGTTGTCGAAATTCAGCTCCGCCAGCAGGCCGTTCTCCATCATTTTCTGGATCATGTAATCCGACGGACAGACCGCGTCGTAGTTGCGGGCGCCGGCCTCGATGATCGGGTACATTTCCTCGTTGGTCTCGAACATGTCGTAGACCACATGGATGCCGGTCTCTTCTTCGAACATGTCGATCACGTCCTCGTCAATGTATTCGCCCCAGTTGTAGACGTAGACTTCGCCTGCGTCGGAAGTGCCGGTGGTGGATTTCCCGGATGGGGATGATCCGCAGCCGGCCAGGAGCGCGGATGCGGCCAGGACGGCTGCCAGGGATGCGGCATAGAATCTCTTTTTCATAATTTGTATCCTCCTTCTTGCTTATAACCGCCTGTTGAGACGGCGGACCAAACGCCCATGGGGGCGCGGTTTGCGTGTACGTGTATGGCTGACAAACGCAGGAAAACGATGCTTTCCATCATTTTTGGGCGCAATTTTCGCGTACGTGTATGACTGTCAGCGGCAGCAGGCTGTCAGCAGCAGCGTGCATCGTCCGTTCCGCTTATGCGGCAGCCTCGCTTTTCTTCTTCCCGGGCGCGAAGTTGGCGACGATCAGGAGCGCCAGCACCGTCACGAAAATGATCGTGGACAGCGCGTACATGGATGGTTTGATGCCTCTGCGCACTTCGCTGTAGATCAGCGTCGACAAGGTGTTCACGCCGGAGCCCTTGGTGAAGTGGGTGATGATGAAATCGTCCAGCGACATGGTGAACGCCAGCAAAAATCCGGACAGCACGCCGGGCAGGATGTCGGGAAACACGACCTTAAAAAATGCGTAGACCGGCGAAGCGCCCAGGTCCATGGCGGCCTCGTAGGTGCTTTTGTTGGTCTGCTTCAGCTTCGGCATGACGCTCAGGACCACGTAGGGCAGATTGAACGTGATGTGGCCCAAAAGGATCGTGGTCCGTCCCAGAGTGATGCCAAAGGCGATAAAGCCCAGCATCAGGGAGATGCCCGTGACGATCTCCGCGTTCAGCATGGGGATGTTGCCCAGGCTCGTCAGCACGGCCCGCGGCGTCCGCTTCATGCTGTTCATGCCGATGGCGGCCGCCGTGCCGATGACCGTGGCAATAAGCGCCGACATCAGAGCGATGTAGAGCGTGTTGTAGAGGGCGGACGTGATGGAAGCGCTGTCAAACATCTGCGCGTACCACTCCAGCGTGAAGCCGCCCCATTGGGCGCGGGACTTGGAGCTATTGAAAGACAGGGCCATCATGGTCAGGATGGGGGCGTAGAGGAATACCAGGATCACACCCAGGTAGCCGTTTTCCACAATATGGAGGATCTTTTCTTTTGTCGTTTTCATTAGAATGCAGTCCCCTCCCCGTTTTTATCGTATTTTTCGACCAGCATCATGCTGATCAGGATGAAGACCATCAGCACCAGGGACAGGCCGGAGCCCAGGTTCCAGTTGCTGCTCCGGGTGAATTCCTGCTCGATGACGTTGCCGATCAGCAGGATCTTGCTGCCGCCTAAGAGATTGGAGATGACGAACGTGGTCAGCGCCGGCACGAATACCATGGTGATGCCGCTGATGATGCCGGGGACGCTTAAGGGGATCCACACCCGGATCAGGGTCTGAAAGAAATTAGCCCCCAGATCCCTGGCAGCGTTGATCGTGTTGTCGTCGATCTTGCAGAGGACATTGTAAAGCGGCAGCACCATAAAGGGCAGGAAATTGTAGACCATGCCCAGCACGATGGCGGCCGGCGTATTGATGATGGCGATCTTTGGCAGATGGAGGAACCCCAGGATGCCGTTGATGACGCCGTTCTTTTCCAGTAAAGTCTGCCAGGCCAGCGTGCGCAGCAGGAAATTCATCCACATGGGCAGGATGAACAAAAATACGACGAAGCTGCCCCGGCCGACGCCGCGGTTCCGCAGGATCATAGCCAGCGGGAACGCCAAAAGCAGGCAGACTACGGTGCTGATCAGGGACAGCAGCAGCGCCAGTCCCAGGGCTTTGGCGTGCTCCGGCTGCGCGATGGCCGTGACATTGTTCAGGGTGAACGCGCCGGATGCGGTGGTCAGACCGTAATATACGATCAGAAGCAGCGGGATCACGGTGAACCCGACGACCCAGATGATATATGGGCCCGCAAGCATTTTTCTACTCATTGACTCCCAGCGCCTCCTCGTCCTCCGATGCAGGTTTATTCATGATCTGGATATTGAACGGGTCCACATGGATGCCGGTCTTCTGACCGACCGGACAGAGTTTCGTACTGTGGACCAGCCACTCGAAGCCGTCGGGCGTAGTGACCTCCATCTCGTAGTGGACGCCTTTGAAGATCAGGTGGGTGCAGGTGCCGACCAGCGTGCCCTGCGACGGCTCCACCAGTTCCACGTCCTCGGGCCGGATGACCACGTCTACGGGCTTATTGTTGCCGAAGCCTTTGTCCACGCAGGGGAATTTGGCGCCCAGGATCTCCACCAGCTCGTCGCGGATCATGATGCCGCCCAGAATATTGCTGTCGCCGATGAAGTCCGCCACGAAAGCGTTCTCCGGTTCGTTGTAGATCTGCTCCGGCGTGCCCATCTGCTGGATGTAGCCCTGGTTCATGACGACGATGGTGTCCGACATGGTCAGCGCTTCCTCCTGGTCGTGGGTCACGTAGATGAACGTGATACCCAGCTCTTTTTTCATGCGGATCAGCTCGTACTGCATATCCTGGCGCAGCTTCAGATCCAGCGCGCCCAGCGGTTCGTCCAAAAGCAGGAGCCGGGGCTCGTTTACGATGGCGCGGGCGATCGCGATCCGCTGCTGCTGGCCGCCGCTCAGAGAATCTACGGTACGGTTCTCGTAGCCGTCCAGATTGACCAGTTTTAGGGCATATTTGATCTTATCCTGTATGTAGGATTTGGATTTATTTTTAATTTTCAGGCCGAACGCGATGTTCTCCGCGATGTTCATGTGGGGGAACAGGGCGTATTTCTGAAAAACGGTGTTGAGTTGGCGCTTGTTAGGCGGGAGATGGGAAATGTCCTGGCCGTCGAAAATGACCTGGCCGGTGTCGGCTTTCTCGAAACCGCCGATGATGCGCAGCGTCGTGGTCTTGCCGCAGCCGCTGGGACCTAGCAGCGTGACAAATTCGTTCTCCTTTACGGAAAGATTCAAGTCATCGAGGACCAGCTCGCCATCGAAGCTCTTTGAAATGTTGACCAGATCGATCAGGGACTGACTCATGATTCGTTTCCTCCTGTAAAACCGTTGGTAAATGTGTTGAGGCACATATAAAAACACAGCGCGGGAACTGTGATGCCGCCCGGCGTCTGCGCGGTGCAAGTGCCGGCGATCCCTGCGCTCATCTGAAAGCTTGAAAGCAGAGCGGCGGAGCGGTCTCACGGACGTGCGTGCCGATGCACGGCGTCTGCCTTATCAGCGCTCAGAAGCTGGGCGGCGAGCTGATCCAGAGCAGACTCGCGCCGGTCTTGCTGGTCAGGTAATGCTGCCGGTCCGCCGTGAAATAGAACGATTCGCCTTTTTTGGCTTTGTAGATCTTGTTGCCCAGGTGGATGGACACGGCCCCCTGGAGCACGTAGCCGAACTCCTCTCCCTCGTGCGGATTATCCGGGTAGGTGCTGCCGTCCGGCTCCAGCTTCAAAAGGATCGGTTCCATCACGTTTTTCTGCGCGTTGGGAATGATCCACTGGATCATATTCTGCAGGTCCGTATCGACCTTTTCGAAATAATCGTCCCGGCCGAATACGATCTGCTCTTCCGGAGATTCGTTGAAAAACTCCGAAATGCTGGTGCCGAGACACTGGAGAATATCCATCAGCGTCGCGATCGACGGGGAGGTCAGGTTCCGTTCTACCTGGGAAATGAACCCTTTGGACAGTTCCGCCCGGTCCGCCAGTTCTTCCTGTGTCAGTCCTTTCAGGACCCGCAGGGCCTTTAATTTGCCGCCGATATCCATGTGCTGCCTCCATTTTCAGACACTAATCGCAAAGTTTAGGAATACTAATTAACAATAATGGCAATCTTTAAGTTTAGTATTACTAACTCACAATAAAAATAATCTCAAAGTTTAGAAATAATAAACAAAGCGCAAATATCATTATACAGAAAAAAATATGTATGTCAATAGATTTTTTAAGAAAGATGTGCTATAATAAAAAAACCTATCGATCGCGTCCGTTCGGCCTGCGCCGGGACGCGGCGGGAAAATCATAAGGGGGTATGTCGTGATGAAAGATGTGTATGTCGCTTATGTGGGTTCATACTCTTATATAGGAAATTCGAGAGGGATCACGGTCTATGATGTGGACGTGGAGAAAGGGTGCTTCATCAAGCGCTGTGAGGTGGACGTTGACAATTCTTCCTATCTGGTTGCGGCGCCCAACGGGAAGACGCTGTATTCCATCGCGGACGAGGGCGTGGTTTCTTTTCGGATCCTGGAGGACGGTTCCATCAGCCGGCTGAACCTGGCCAATATCCGCGGGATGCGCGGGTGCCAGCTGTCGGTGGATCCGGACGGGAAATACCTCTATGTGGCTGGATATCACGACGGCAAGGCCACGGTCATGCATCTGAATCCGGACGGCAGCATCGGTTCCGTGGCGGCCGGCGTTTACCATAAGGGCCTGGGCAGCGTGGCGGACCGCACGTTCCGGCCCCATGTGAGCTGTGTCCGCACGACGCCGGATCAGAGGTTCGTGATGGCGGCGGATCTGGGGATGGACGTGCTGAAGATCTACCGGATGAGCGAATCGGAGGGTCAGCTGATGCTGGTGGACACGGTTCCCTGCGATCTGGAATCGGCGCCGCGGCATTTTATTTTCAGCGCGGACGGCCGGTTCATGTATCTGATGTACGAAGTGGCGAATGTGATCGATGTATTTACGTATAAGATCGGAGCGAAAGGACTGCCGCAGCTGGACCGGATCCAGCGGGTGCCGTCCATGGGCGAGAAGCACAGCCAGCTGACCGCGGCCTGCGCGATCCATTTTTCCTCCGACGAGAAATATCTGTACTGCAGCAACGCGGGCGACGATACGATCAGCGTATACAGCCGGGACGAGCAGACCGGGCTTTTGACGATGCTGTGCTGCCTGCCTGTGAGCGGCGAGTATCCGAAAGATCTGGCGGTCTTTCCGGACGACCAGCATGTGGCGGCGATCAATCATGAGACGGGGAGCATTACGTTCTTCAAGGTGGATTATGAGCAGGGGCTTCTGATCATGAGTTCCCTGCCGGTGTATGTGGACGAGCCCAACTGCTGTGTGATGGTGAAGTTGCAGCCTGAGGACGGGGAGGCGTAAGGATGGCTGGTTCCGGCTGGGGGACGATACTTAGAATGACGACCTGGGGCGAGTCCCATGGCAGGGGCCTGGGCGTGGTCCTGGATGGATTTCCGGCGGGGCTGGAGCTGGAGGAAGCGGATATCCAGCGGTACCTGGACCGGAGAAAGCCGGGACAGAGCCGGTATACGACGGCCCGCCGGGAGGGAGATCAGGTGGAGATCTGGTCCGGCGTGTTTGAGGGCCGGACGACGGGCACGCCGATCTCTATGCTGGTGCGGAATACGGACCAGCGCTCTGCGGATTACAGCGCGATCATGGATGTGTACCGGCCCGGGCACGCGGACTATACCTTTGATGAGAAATACGGATTCCGCGATTACCGCGGAGGCGGACGTTCCTCCGGGCGGGAGACCATAGGGCGCGTGGCTGCGGGAGCGGCCGCGGCGAAGCTGCTGGAGAGCCTGGGGATCACGGTGACCGCCTATACCAGAAGCATCGGCCCGGTGCGGATCGGCGACGGCCGGTTCGATCTGGAAGAGGCCCAGCGGAACCGCCTGTGTATGCCGGATGCCGCGGCCGCCGGGGAGGCGGAACGGTACCTGGAAAGATTGATGGCCGGGAACGATTCGGCGGGCGGCGTCGTGGAGTGCGTCATAAAAGGCCTGCCTGCGGGGCTCGGCGAACCGGTCTTTGAGAAGCTGGACGCCCGGCTGGCCCACGCGGTCATGTCCATCGGGGCGGTGAAAGGCGTCGAGATCGGAGACGGGTTCCGGGCGGCGGAGAGTACCGGTTCGGAGAACAACGACGGGTTCCGGGCAGTCTTGGATGATGAGACGGAGACAGCGGTTCCGGATGATGAGACAGAGCCGGCAATCCCGAATGATGAGACAGAGCCGGCGGTCCCGGGCGGGGCGGCGGCCGGTGGTTTCGGGACAGCGGCAAACGCCGGAGCGGATGTTTCGCACGGAGAGTCTTTGCGGACGATAGACACGAAACGGCGGCCGAACAGGATCCGGAAGACGGCGAATCACGCGGGCGGCATCCTGGGCGGCATCAGCGACGGGGATACGGTCGTATTGCGGGCCGCGTTCAAGCCGACGCCGTCCATTGCGCAGCCGCAGCGGACCGTTGACCGGCAGGGCCGGGATACGGAGATCGCGATCCGCGGGCGTCATGACCCGGTGATCGTGCCGCGGGCGGTAGTGGTCGTAGAGGCGATGGCGGCGTTTACGGCGGCGGACCTGCTGCTGGCCAATATGACGTCGCGGATGGAGTACCTGCGGGAGATCTACCGGTAGAGAACGGCGGAATGGAGTCGGGTGTTCTGGAATGTTCAGGAACGGTTCTGATGCGAGGCCAGTGCTGGGAGCGGCGGGACAGCCGGAGGATTTTACCGGCAGACGGCTGCGGGGTTTTGATTATAAAGAAAAGCGAAGCGGCAGGCGAACGAGGGCACGAACGGTATGCCGGGCGTGCCGGAGACGCCGCCGCTTATTTTATGGCTGTGCAGGCGGTGAGCTGATTTATGTTTTCGGACGGCTGCCGCCGGTTCAAGCAGAGAAATTTCTGCAAAAGGTAAACTATGTGGGACCCGGTTTGGCCGGGTTGGAAAGAGAGGCATATAAATATGAAGATTGCGATTGCGAACGATCCTACGGCGAAAGATATCAAGCCGGAGATCATCGCGTATTTGGAAGAAAAAGGGTACGAAGTGATCGATCTGGGATGGCACGGAGAGCCGGAGTCCCACGATTATCCGATCTACGGCGAGCGGATCGGCCGCTTTGTGGCGGACGGCAACGCGGACCTGGGTATTGCGATCTGCGGTACCGGCGTGGGCATCAGCATCGCGGCCAATAAAGTGAAAGGCATTCGCGCCTGCGTCTGCAGCGAACCGTACACGGCGAAGCTGTCGAGGATGCACAATGATTCCAATATCCTGGCGTTTGGCGCGCGGGTGGTCGGCCTGGAGCTGGCGAAAATGATCATGGACGCCTGGCTGGAAGCGGAACCGCTGGACGTGGAGCGGCACAAACGGCGCGTGGAGATGATCCGGGAGATCGAGGAGCGGTTCGGGAAATAGGCTTAGAGACAGGCGGCGGTGGTTCCCGCGGGGAGGAAATAGTGTGAAAGAAAGTAGAGGAAGGCCGTAAAATGGCGCACTAAGACAAGCTATTGAAAAATAGCCTTTTGAGACA
>CANQYH010000124.1 GCA_947628025.1 uncultured Lachnospiraceae bacterium
CAATTCCTGATACAATTTGACCACTTTATCATAATCGGATTCTGCCAGTTTTCTGATTTCCATATATTCTAACTCCTCTCGACAAACGCCGATCCGCCGGGAAACCGCATACCGGCGTTTTGTATTATACCGCTCAAATGAGACGAATCGTGCGGCAGTTCGTTTTTGGCGCGATCCCTTGTGTCCCTGTCTGCCGCCTACGTCGCCGCAAACTGGCTGTTATACAGCTGCGCGTAGAAACCGCCTTTCGCCAGCAGTTCCTCGTGCTTCCCCTGCTCGACGATATGACCGTCCCGCATGACCAGGATCACGTCCGCCTCCCGGATTGTGGAGAGGCGGTGCGCCACGATAAAGCTGGTGCGCCCCTCCATCATCTTCGCGAACGCTTTCTGGATCCGGATCTCGGTCCGGGTGTCGATGGAGGACGTGGCCTCGTCCAGGATCAGCATCGGCGGCAGGCAGAGCATGACCCTGGCGATACAGAGAAGCTGCTTCTGCCCCTGGGACAGATTGCCGCCGTCCTCGGAGATCACTGTATCGTACCCCTGGGGCATACGGCGGATAAATGAATGGGCGTGGGCTTCCTTTGCCGCCCGGATCACTTCCTCCTCCGCCGCGTCCGGCTTTCCGTAGGCGATATTCTCGCGGATCGTGCCGGATTTCAGCCAGGTTTCCTGCAGCACCATCCCGTAATTGGCCCGCAGGCTTTTGCGGGTCAGCTGCCGGATATCGTGACCGTCCACGCGGACCGCGCCGGCGTCCACATCATAAAAGCGCATCAGCAGATTGATCACCGTGCTCTTGCCGCAGCCGGTAGGGCCGACGATGGCGATCCTCTGCCCCGGCTTCACGTCCAGATTGAAATGCTCGATCAGCGGGCTCTCTTTCTTATAGGAGAAAAACACATCGTCCATCGCCACGCTTCCCTCGGCTTCCGATAGGCTGACCGCGCCGGCCGGTTCCGGCGTCAATGGTTCTTCGTCGATCAGTTCGAACACCCGGGCCGCAGAAGCCAGCGCGTTCTGCAGCTCCGTCACCACGCCGGAGATCTCGTTGAACGGCTTCGTATACTGATTGGCGTAGCTCAAAAAAACGGAGAGCTGGCCCACGGACAAAAGTCCGCGCACCGCCGCCAGCGCGCCCACAATGCCCACGCTGGCATAGACCAGGCCGTTGACAAAACGGGTGGCCGGATTGGTGATGGAGGAGAAAAAGATCGCCCGCAAACTGTAGCCCCGCAGCCGCTCGTTGATCTCCTCAAACTGTTCCTGAGCCTGCGCCTCATGGCCGAACGCCTGGACGATCTTCTGGTTCCCCAGCATTTCGTCCACGAGGGAGGTCAGCTCGCCGCGCGTCTCCGACTGCTTTCTGAACATGACGTAGGTCTTCTTCGCAATAAAAGCGGCGACCAGAAGCGACACCGGCGTCACGCAGACCACGACGGCGGCGATGACCGGACTGATCGCAAACATAAACCCCAGGGTCCCCAAAATCGTGATCACGCCGGTAAAAAGCTGCGTGAAGCCCATCAAAAGCCCCTCGGAAAACTGATCGATGTCCGAAATGATCCGGCTGATCACGTCGCCCGACGGATGAGAGTCGATATAGCGGAGCGGCAGGACCTCCAGATGGTCAAAAGCCCTCGTGCGGATATCTTTCACCACCTGATAGGTGATCCGGTTATTGATATGGTTCATAAGCCACTGGGCCGCGCCCGTGACGGCGATCACCACCGCCATGCGGTACAGGATCGAACGGATCGCTCCGAAATCTACGCGGCCCGGTTCCAGGATCCGGTCGACCGCATCGCCCACCAGGATCGGGGCGTAAAGAGTCGCGGCCACCGTGACGGCAGCCAGGATCAGGGAAACCAGGACCCACCATTTATAATGACCGATATAATCCAGGACCCTCTTGATCGTGGACCGGTTTTCCACAAACCGTCCGGCCGCCTTTTTACGGCCGTTTTTTCCCATCTGTTCAGCCATGAGCGCGCACCTCCTTTTCCGAAAGCTGGGACAGGCAGATCTCCCGATAGACCTCGCAGGTATCGAACAGCTCCTCGTGGGTCCCCTGTCCGGCCAGCCGTCCGTCGTCCAGCACCAGGATCCGGTCCGCATTTTTGACCGTCGTCGCCCGCTGCGACACCAAAAATACGGTCATATCCTCCGTATTTTCATGGATTGCCTTTCGCAGGGCCGCGTCCGTCGCAAAATCCAGGGCCGACGCGCTGTCGTCCAGGATCAGGATCTCCGGCCGCCGGACCAGGGCCCTGGCGATGGTCAGGCGCTGCCTCTGGCCGCCGGACAGATTTTTGCCGCCCTGCTCAATGGGCAGATCCAGGCCCTGCTCTTTCGCATCCACAAATTCCCGGGCCTGGGCGATGTCCAGCGCCCGGTAGATCTCCTCGTCCGTGGCGTCCTCTTTGCCCCAGAGCATATTCTCCCGCAGCGTCCCCTTAAAAAGCACCGCTTTCTGCGGCACGACGCCGATCTTTTCCCGCAGCTGCGAGAGCGGATACTCCCGCACGTCTCTCCCGTCGACCAGGACCGCGCCCCCGGTCGCGTCGTAGAAGCGGGGGATCAGGTTCACCAGCGTCGACTTGCCGGAACCCGTCCCGCCGATGACGCCGATGGTCTGACCGCGCATGGCGGTAAAACCGATCTCGCTCAACGCGGCCTCTTTCGCACCGGCGTAACGGAAATCCATCGCGCGGAACTCCACTTTCGGAGCCTCGCTTCGTCCGGTTTCAGAATCCTCGCTTTGTCCTTTCTGCAGCGGCCGGGGACTTTCCTTCATTTCTTTCCGCTTAGAGCCAGACGCCTCCGCAACATTCTTCCGGACAGAACCGAACGCCTTTTCCGTCCTGTCCGCCGCAGTGCCGGACACAGACGATTCTGCCATGGACGCCTTTTCGCCCTCCCGCTCTTTGATGCTGCTCTCCACCTCAAACACCGCGCTGATACGGTTGGCGCATGCCAGCGACTTGGAGATCGTGATGATCAGATTGGCCAGCTTCACCAGCTCCACCAGGATCTGCGACATATAATTGACCAGAGCGACCACTTCTCCCTGGGTGATGATCCCGTTTTCCACCTGCCACGCGCCCGTCCAGACCAGGGCGATGGTCGCGCCGTTGACGATGATATAGGTAACCGGGTTCATCAGCGCCGATATCTTTCCCACGAATACCTGGGAACGGACCAGCAGGCTGTTCTCCTCGTCAAATTTTTCGATCTCGTCCGGCTGGCGGTTGAACGCCCGCACCACCCGCGCGCCCAGCAGATTCTCCCTGGCCGTCAGCAGGACCTGGTCCAGCTGCTTCTGTACCTTTTTATAAAGCGGCATACTGACCAGCAGCACACCGAACACGACGACGGACAAAAGTGGGATCGCCACCACAAAGACCAGCGCCGCCCGCACATTGACCGTAAAGGCCATGACCATCGCGCCGAACACGATGAACGGCGACCGCAAAAACAGCCGCAGCACCAGATTGACGCCCGACTGGACTTGATTGATATCGCTGGTCATCCGGGTGATCAGCGTGGATGTGCCCACCGTGTCGATCTCCCGGTAGGACAGGCTGTTGATATGGCGGAACAAGTCGTTTCGCACCGCCGTACCGAATCCCACCGCGGCCCTGGCTGAAAAATACTGGGCCGTCAGCGAACAGGTCAGTCCGACCGCGCCCAAAAGGACCAGAATACCGCCCATCCGCAGGATCTGGGCCGTATCCTGATTTTTAATGCCCACATCGATGATCCGGGCCATGACGAGCGGCACGAAGAGCTCAAAGCTGGCTTCCAGCATCTTAAAAAGCGGGGCCAGGATGCTCTCGCGCCGGTACGCTTTCAGATATTTCATTAATTTCCACATAAAAACCTCCGCAGGGGCTTGGATTGGGTTCGTCCCATAGGGGCATTATACCAAATTTTTCCGGAATTACAAGGCGGTTTCCCCGGATTTGTGCCGCCGTAAGGAGCTGCTCCTTGCCCGCCGCGGCATTTTCCGGTAAAATAGTTTCCGGAAAAACCATACCTGCAGCCGGTTCCCAGTCAGATTCGGCCGGTTTTGGTCAAATTTTGCAGATTTTCAAATCCATTCTTCCTTTCGGAGGCACTTTCCTTATGAGAGCGCCGGAGCCGAAGCGATCATTTTACAGACGAAAGGGAACGCCCATGACAGACATCGAGCTTTTTACAAAAGAATATCTCAGCCGGGTCTTTTACTTTTGCCTAAAGAAGACCGGCAGCGAACAGGACGCCGCGGACCTGGCCGGAGAGATCAGCTTTGAGATCGTAAAAGCCCTGTCTTCGGGCGAATCCCCCCGGGAATTCAGCGCCTGGGTCTGGACCGTCGCCCGCAACCGCTGGGCCAGATGGTCCAAACGCCGCTACTATCGTTTTCCGGAAAACGAAGACATCGCGGACTACGCGGAGGAACTGACCGCGGAGGACGATGTGGAATCCTCCGTGATCCGCGCCGAGGAGCTGGCCCTGATCCGCAGGGAGCTGGCTTTCATCCGCACCGATTACCGGCAGATCCTGGTGGCTCATTACTTCGAGGAAATGAGCGTGTCCCAGATCTCCAAACGGTTCGGCATCCCGCCCGGTACCGTCAAAACCAAGCTGCAAAGCAGCCGCAGACAAGTAAAGGAAGGTATGAATATGGCAAGACAATTCGGAACCAGAAGTTTTCAGCCGGAAACCGTCGGCTTCATCGCATCCGGCATCCAGACGAACGGACTCCCCTGGAGCGCGATCCAGCGGAAGATCCCCGTCAATATCCTCTGCGCCGCCAACAACAATCCCTGTACGCTGGAAGAACTGTCCATGGAACTGGGCATCGCCATGCCTTATATGGAAGAGGAAGTTTCTCTCCTGGAAAAAAGCGAGCTGATCCGCCGGCTGGACCACGACCGCTTTCTCACCGCGTTTTTCATTTCCCCCAAAGAATATAAGAACGAGATCAACGAGCTCTCCTGCCGGTTCGCGGAACGAAATTACCGGGCCTTATGGGAACTGGCGGAGGAGGCCTGCCGGATCGCAGAGCCTCTCGGCGCGGCGGACGGCGCGGTCAGCCCCGCGGACCGTCAGATGTATTTTGCCTTTTTCACAGAGCAGATGCTGCAGCTGGATTCGCTGCCGGCCAACATCTACGGCTGCTTCAAGCGGAGCGACGGCGGGACCTGGGGCCTCATCGGCTTTGAACAGGGAAGTGTCTGCCGCCTGGCCAATCCGTTTTTCAATAACAACGGCTGCTGGCCCCAGAGCCATCTGGGGTGGGACGGCTTCCAGGCGTCCGGCGAAGACTACGGAAAACGGGCCTGCACGCAGCAGCTTCCGGATCATTATAACCTGCAGTACCTGCGTATGGCCGCCCTGGGATGCGATCCCGACCGTTTCACCCGCGAAGAGCGCCTCGCCGTGGACACTCTGCTGTCGCAGGGCTTCTGCGTCCGGACCGAAGACGGCCGTCTCCGCGTCGCGGCAGTCCTGTTTGCGGACGACAGCCGGGAGCAGCTGACAGAAAAGCTCCGGAATCTCCCGTCCTATCAGGCGCTTTTGTCCGATACCCAGGCCTATATAAACGACGCCAAAGCCATCGTCGCCCGCTACAGCAATCCCATTCTCTCGGAGGATTTCGACTATTACGTAGCCATGTCCCTGTCCAGCCGCGGGATCTTCGCCCAGCTCTGGAAAGACAGCGGCCTCTACACCGGCGGCCTCTGCGAATTCTCGGCGTTCCACTACCGGACGGACAAGGCATAAGCGCGGCGATGCGTCCATAGGAAAACAGGCCGCTGACTTTCACTGGAAAGAGGGTATGTCAGCGGCCTGTTTTTTTGGTAAGTGCCGGGTTTGTTCCATCTGGATTGCATAAATAAATTCCACGAAAAAACCGCCGGCGCTCCATCCCAGCTGCCGGCGGTTCTCTCTGGCTATCCCTGTTACTTCATATACGCCATATATTCCCTCTCAAACACAGAACGCTCTATGTTCGCCCTTTTTGCCGCATCCGCAATAGTAAGCAGGTTATCTTTTACAAGACCAAAAAGGATCTCTAATGCTCCTTCACGCTTACCTTCCCGGATGCCTTCCCGTACCCCTTTATCATAAATCCCAGTACTCAGATTACACACCTGACTCACCTCCCGACTGATTTCCTCCGTTACCTCGATATGAAATTCATCCGACAAAACAACTTTTTTCTCTTCTGCCGACCTTTCCGTGGAAAATACCTTGCTCAACAGCCGGATCGCATCATCCCCACTCTGCTCCCCCTCCTGTCCAAGCCGCATCACCACTATCCTCATCAAGTCATAGTTCGCTTCCGCCTCTCGGTATTCGCCTCGCTTACAGCGCTCCACAAAACGATACTCGTTGATTGCATCCGACCGTTCCATGGCCGTGTCTTCACAGATCCAAATAGATGCAACTTTTTTAATCCTGCCATACTCCTGATCCTTGAACACCGTTCCCCTCTGGGCGGAAATCAGCCTGGAGCCATAGTATATGCCCCGCTTAGGGATCGGATACCCAGGAGTATCCTTGTTCTGGATTTCAATGTTCACGATAATCTCCATCCGGTCATCTCCGCCCGGCACCCTGGTCAGAAAACGGATATCGTACCTTACGGTGCCCTCCCTGACGGAAATGTCCTCGGTAGGCATTCCTTCAATCCGGTCGCTGCCGCTCAATGCTTCCCTCAATTCTCCCAAACACACGGCATCCGGATGATCCTGATGAACCGCTGCTTCGCTGATTTGGGGCGTTCCCTCTATGAATTCCCCGGCAATCCGTTTCACCGGAACATCCGCAAATTCGTCCAGGGCGCTCTTCAGGATATAGGCCAATATGGACTTCTGCGCCACCAGCTTTCTTGCCGAGGCATCATATTTTGCTTTCTCATCCGCCACATCAAGGTTCTGGGCGATCTCATTTGCCGTCACTTCATTCATGTGCTATCACCCTCCTTTCTGCTGCCTTCGCTTTTAATTTTACCATGAAAAAGAGGGAAATACAATATCATCCCAGGAACATTTTTCAAACCACCGTGTTACAGGCAAGATAAGATACCTTACAGCTGGATCATAAACGTGATGTGCAGTTGAAGAATCAATAGAATATGCAGTAAAATTAATATTTTTTAACAAAGTTTCTTCGCTCATTCCAGATCCATTACATGGTACGCGGGCATGATCCCGCCGTAACGGTTGATCGCGGAATGAATGCTTTCAAATATGCATTCGGGGCGGCTTTTATCATAATCCATGGCTGCGCTGTCAAATGTCTGTTCAAATGCCGTCATTTCTTCCGTTCACGTCTTTCCCGCCATCGAAGCGCCGAGCTCATAGATCTTCTTACACTCCTGCGGAAATACCGTCTCGTGCCTTTTGTATTTTGCGTCCGCGTCAAACATCGTCCATTCCCAGTCTGTCTTGCTGTAATCCTTTAGCTGAAGCGTATCCCCGCTGACAAAGACCTCCGCGGGTCCGACAAACCGGCTTAACGTCTGCTGATAATTCCGAAGCAGTCCCTGATACATATTATCCGGCGCGTTGCTTGTCATGATCAGCAGCACAGGGATCGGGCGGACGCTGCAGCAGGGGCGCTCCATATTGTAGGTCAGATTCTGGAAGACCAACCGCTCATAAAGGGCGCGGAACGACGCGGTCATTTCGCCCAGGTAATTCGGAGAACCGATGATAAGACCGTCTGATTCGCGGATCGCATCCAGAACCGGGGTCAGTCCGTCCCTGCACACACAGCGCCCCTTATTTATCTCTTTCTTGCATCCGAAGCACGAAATACAACCCGTGTACTTTTCAAGGCGGAACAAATCAAACTTCTCTACCGCCGCACCTGCGTCTTTCGCTCCTCTGGCCGCTTCCGTGATCAGTGTATCCGTATTCCATCCTTTTCTCGGTCCGGCATTTACTGCTATGATCTTTTTGCTCATCCGTCGTCCTCCTCACATATTCTAAGCGTGGATTGTCAGTGTATATCTTTAATCCAATTCAAAATACCCACGAATTTTTCTAACAGTGATCACACTTTCAAAAATGTAATTCATCGTCAATCGTCTTTCAAATATCTTTCACAAAACTCTTTTGCCGTCACTATGGAGATATTTTCAAACTGCTGTATCACCAACAGATCTTTATCCCCACTGACAATATACATCGCCTGTGCATCTCTCGCACAATTGATAAACTTATCATCATCCGGATCCCGGCATATTTCTATTTGGGATGCCGGTTCTATGATTTCCATGGATCGGATAAGAGGATTCAGAATAGAAACATCTATATTGCCCTGTTTGCGCCGCACCATTTCGCGTATGATTTCCTGATATTCATTCAATATCTCCATATTAGCGCACGCCTTGACTCTCCCCTCCACAGAGGCCCTTAAAATCTTTCGGGGGAACCCTCCAAAAAATACACCTGATATCAGAACGTTGGTATCGATAACAATCTTCACTTCCTGCTCCTCTTTCTCACGCTCTTAATAATATCATTCACATCGCTTTCTTCATATCCGACGGATGCCGCCCATTTTTGCGCTTCATCTAATGATATATCAAGTTCTTGTACCGTGGGCATCTTCAATGTTTTCAGCATAATGGCATCACCAGACGCGTATGCCACCAGTTTATCCCCTGTATCAATAGAAAGCATCTTCCGTATGCTGACCGGAAGTGATATCTGCCCTTTCGAAGAAAC
>CANQYH010000125.1 GCA_947628025.1 uncultured Lachnospiraceae bacterium
ATCACGGAAGTACTTTTTCCTTTCTCATTAATGAAGCCTTTTGAGATATAGAAAGATTCCGCATTTTTTGATTTAGAAGTTGTTACCCGCATAATGTTCTCCCTTTTCTTTTCATTATACAATATATTGCAATAAAATACAATATAATAAAACGAAAAATTTGACAAAAAAAGCAGGATTTATGCGGCCTGCAGGTACTTTCCTTTTCATTCAACTGTCAAACTCCCGCCAGACGGAGCGCAGGGGGCTGTGCCATAGGATCCCGTTTCATCCCGGAAATTTTGCTGCCTGAAAAAGATGCCGTGAAGATGCGCAAAGTCATGCGAACCGAACCGTTGACATCGTATAATCCTGCCTATATAATCATAGGAAAGGGTATGCGCGTTATGACCGCGAAACTGTTAAACAGAAACATATTTTTATAACCGGAGAGGGGAAAATAACGTGGATGAACTGTATTTGATCATGAGGGATCTGCTGGAAGTGGAATATAGTCAAAGGGCCTTGCTGCGCGTCTTGGAAACTCTCGAAAACGCGTGCGAGGAGCCGGAACAGGAGGATGTAAAACTGATCGTGCATCATATAAAAGGCAGCATCCGGGAATCGCAGACGGAATTAAAAGTAGCGATCAGTAGACTGGACAGATATACAGCGAAAGCAGCCTGACAGGGTTAGTGCAGCGGGCTGTGGCTGCTGCCTATTTCTTCGGATATTCCGCCGCCACATTGCTGGCGCCTGTGATATAGTCCATGGAAACATTATAGAATCTGGCAAGGATCAGAAGACTGTCTACCGGAATCCTGGTCTTGCCGCTCTCATAGTCGGCATAAGTACGCTGGCCCACATGGAGCAGGTCTGCGACTTTTTGCTGTGTCAGGAAATGATCTTCCCGGATATCCCGGATTCTTTCATTGTATTTCATGCGATGGCACCTCTGGATTAGTATAAGAGAAGAGGGGAAAATTATTGACAAATAGAGTTATAAACTCTAAAATTATACTAGAATCTGAAAATCTGAATCCGGAGGTAGATTGCGTGAAAGGTAAGACGAAACTGGATAAATGAGCGGATTTGCTGTTGGATACCGGGAAACGCAATAATCTCATTCGTATATGGCGTTTGGTTTCGTCCACTGGAAAAAAAAGGCATCTCTCGGAGAAGAATTCAGGGCGCCCATACTGCTTGTTCCGGTTCAGCTGACCCATGATTCCGTAGTGGATCCTTATTTGATCAAAACGACGGAGGATGACGTGATCGTCAACAAGCGGAATGCGTTCAATTATCAAAAGAATGGATAGTTACATAACAGGGGCCGCAGGACAAAGGAAAATGCAAGGCGGCCGCAGGACTGATATATTAAATTCGGCTGCCTATTTCTTTGGGTATTCGGTTTTGATGTTGCTTGCGCCTGTGATATAGTCCATGGAGACATTGTAGAATTTGGCAAGAATCATAATGTTATCAATAGGGATTCTGGTCTTACCGCTTTCATAGTCTGCATAAGTCCGTTGTCCGATATGCAGCAGATCAGCAATTTTCTGTTGGGTCAAAGAAGAATCTTCCCTGATTTCTCTTATTCTTTCATTATATTTCATGTGATAGCACCTCAGAAATAGTATAAGGGAAAGAAAAATAAATATTGACAAATAGAGTTATAAACTCTAAAATGAAAGTAAAATATTTGAGTCGCTAGAAAGCAAAAGAGAGGAGAATCAAGTGGAGAGGTATGTACTAAACATAAAGGAAGGTATAATACATGACCGATATAAAAATTGTTATGCTGAGCGCAGGATGAAAGAGGAAAACAAAAAGTATTTTGATAATTATTTGGATGCTGTAAATTTTTACGAGGGTAAATGCAAAAAAGGGCAGCCGTGCGGTATTTGTATGAAAGAAATGGATTCATAAATGTAAAGGGTTGGGAGGAATCGCTATGGCGCAGTATAGATGTAAGATGTGTGGCAGTAGTAAAATTGTATTAGAAAGAAAACAAGAGGGTTATAATAAGAAAAAAGGGATATGGGGAACAATGTTATTTGGTGCGGCTGGTGCTATTGCCGGAACAGACGGAAATACTGTGATTTATTATCACTGCGGGGATTGCGGAGCGGTTATAAATGAGGCTATGCCCGTTTGGGAAAAAGATAATATTGATGATTGCCTGAAAATGCCGTATGCTTTTGAATCCAGCTTAAGAAATTATAAGAAGAAATATAAAAATATCGAATGGGAAGAACCGCTAGTTGAAGAACCTCAAAAAAGATTATCTGAAGATGATATTGAGCCGATTATAACGGAATACATGAAAAAGACTGGAAAACCGGAAAGGCTTTTTGGTGAATATAGCAAAATGGGAATTGGAGAAGATGATAGATTAAGTCATACCGGGGCTATTGTTAATCTTATAAATAAGGGATTTATAAAGCGGGTAAAAATAGGTGGAGAAGATTATTTTGTTTTGGTAACGGATCCCGAGGAGATGAATACACTAGCTCTTGAAAGGCAGGCACCAAATCTGGCTGAAAAGTTGAAACGAGATACAAAAAAGGATTATACTTCAGTATTACGGGAACTTTTAACAAAGAAATCAATGAAATTGGAAGAAATTGAGGATTGGCTGAAAGAAAGCGGCCTCTTGGAAGAAAACGTATTAAGTGCAGCAAAAGAAAATCCATTTATCCTGAAAAATTTTGTTAAATTACTTTTAAATGATGGTATATCATGTGAAAACGAGTGTGTATCTTATTATATTTGCGAAAATGATAGTTATAGAGCCAAAACGGAAGAAGAATTAAAGAATGACTTAGATAAAAGTGAACAAGAATATCAAAAAAGGTTGAAAATAACAGTAGATAAGGTATGGATGCCTATTATAAATATCTTGAAAAGCGCAAAAGAGCCAATATCTAGCTTTGAAATACGTGATAAATTAAATAAGATAGGCGCAAAAGATTGGCGTGGTTCTGAATGGAGAGAAATTTCAGTTTCTTCTCACTTAAGATCTTTGGAAGAAGTTGGGTTAGTGGTGCGTAAAATTGAGAAAAAACGTTTGAAATATTCTATAAGAAAAATGTCTGGAAAGGAAACTAGTCAAAAATTGATAGAAGCAATTGAAGCAAGTGAATATATAGTAAATTTTGATGATATTGAAAAATTTGTATAGTATTAAATAAATTATTAGGCTGCAGGTTTTAATTACCTGCTGCCGCAGACTGTAGACAAAGCCGGTGCCGGAGGCAATCTCCGGCACCACTTTTCTAGTCCCTGTCTGATTTTTATCCAGAAAGTTAAATAAAACCTCCCAGATTTCCACCATTGGGGCAGCAGGAGATGAAAAAGAGGAACGGGTTCACACCCATTCCTCTTGAAAAATCTTTAAAACAGGTGATTCTATCAGCCGAAATACCTCTCCAGCAGTCCCTTGAACGCTTTCCCGTGGCGGGCTTCGTCGCGGGCCATCTCATGGACAGTGTGGCGTTGTGCTACCGAACACGCAAGGGATAAATCAAGGGAAATCAATATTTTTCAAGGAAATTATCTTTCCACTTTCCACTAATTTAAAGAGTAAGTATTTGAAAAAGTCTACTAAATTTCCACTAAGATAGGAAGACGATTTCATGAATGAAAAACAAAACGTAGGTATCTATCAGTTAGAAAATGGGTATTGGGGATTCCGTTATACTATTACGGTAAATGGGAAGAAAAAGGACTTCAAAAAAGTAAGAACTTAATATGGAAATATCATCAAGACAGAGAAGGCCGCTATTAGAGCAAGAGAAGCCGCACTGATAAAAGATAAGGCAAACAGAAATTGCAAGCCCCCAAAGCAACGTATGACATTGGGGGAGGTTTACCAAGAATATTGTGAATTTGGACGTAGCGGAAAAGCCTATACAACGATAAAGAAACAAGATAGTTTGTGGAAGAATCATTTAAAAGAAAAGTTGCAGTATGCAAGCAAAGAACTGCGAAACGACCGTGATGTAGTCCTTGCGGCGGTTAAGAAAGACTGGAGTGCCTTGCAGTGGGCCAGTAAAGAATTGCGGAGTGATGAAAGTTTTATAAAGGAAAATATTAAAAATAATAGTTATTTGCTGTAGTATGCAGACGAAAAAATACGGAACAACAAAGAGGCCGTATTGACTGCTGTACGGCAGGGCGGTTATTATTTTCAATGGGCAAGTGAATAGCTTCGGAATGACCGGGAATTCGTGATGGAAGCTATAGCGCATAACCCTGGCGCATTAGATTATGCGGGAAAGGTACATTCCCGTAACCATTATGCGGAAACCCGGAGAAATGTTTCTTGATTTACGGCTACCTTTGCTTTATAATGATTTTAAGCCACATTCGATGGTTTTTGGTATGTTTTAACTCTTCTTTTTCGGGCGCGCCTGAGATTCGTGCGATCAGGAGGAATGTAGGAAGTGAAAGAAACGTTAGACAAAAATGATTCCTACAGAAGAGAAAATCCGGAGGAGAAAGATACAGAAGAGAGAATGACAGCGGGCGGCTATCGCCCGGATGAATGTACAGAAGATAAAAAGAATATAAACGAAAATACGACAGACAAAAACGCCGTGAATGAAAGGATGGCGGCGATGAACGGAGTAGGTGGAATGGCGGCGGATGCAGGCGGAGAGGAAGACAGGGCGATGGATCCGGACGCTGTGCAGAAAAACAGCGATCTGTATGCGCCGGCCGCGCACGTCCGGGATGCCAACAGCCGAAGCATTTTCCGGAGCCGCCGGCTCACCTGCCAGTTCCTGCGGGATTACAGCGGCCTTTCCATTTTCTCCGACCTGCAGCCGGAGGATATCGAGGATGTGACGGATCATTACCGGGCTTTCCTGGGCGTTGAGTTCGAAGCGGATACCGTCAAAAAAGTGCGGATCCGGGTACCGGACGGCGAGCAGGAGATATTCGTACTCCCTTTGATTGAACACAAATCAAATGTGGATTATGATGTCGCCATGCAGCTGCTGCGGTACATGACTGTGATCTGGTACGATTACAAGAAACAGCAGGATGGCCTCCGAAAAGGCAACAGCAGCCGGAAAGGCTTCCGTTATCCCCCGATTATCCCCATCGTGTATTACGAGGGGCGGGCGGAATGGACGGCGGACATGCGGCTGTCGGACCGGATCGATCTGAGCAGCGGGATCAAAGAGTACATACCGGACTTCACCTACAAGGTAGTGCGGTTACACGGCTACGGGAACGAAGAACTGAAAAAGAAGCACAACGAGATGTCCCTGGTGATGATGATCAACCGGATTCAGAGTCCGGAGGATTACACGGAATTTCTGAGATCGTCGCGGGGGTATGTGGACGAGATTTACGATGGGACGCCGGAGGAGATCCGTGAGGTATACCGTGAGATCCTGTGGTCATTGTTCCGGAAGATGAACGTGCCGATGGAGGAAGCCAGGGAGAAGCTGGCGGAAATGGAGGAAAGCGGTATGGGTTATCTGTTTGAGAATGCAAATTTTGACAGCATGGACATTCAGGAGGAACGGAGGAACACGGCGGAGGCGAGAGCGCAGCTGGCGGAGGCGAAGCAGAAGCTGGAGGCCGCAGAGCAAAAGGCACAAACTGCGGAGAGAAAAGCAGAAACTGCGGAGAGAAAGGCAGAAACTGCAGAGCAAAAAGCAGAAACAGCAGAGCGTATGCGGGAGGAAACGGGCCAGGCGCTGCAGAAAACGTCGAGTACGCTCGCCCATGTTTTGGAGCAGTTGGTCGCCATCTGCAGGAGCGAGAAGTTATCCCGGGAAGAAACGATCAAGTGTCTGCAGGAACGGTACGGCCTTGACGCCGATGACGCCGTTTCAGCGGCAGAACAATTTTGGGCGAAAGAATGAAAAATGGCGCATAGCGGAAAAGAGGAGTGAACGCGGGCGGTGGATCATGCCCGCGGGGCAGGGTTAAGATCCGGTTATCATTGGCCGGGCCTGCGGTCATTACCGGTAAAACCATGTTTTTGAGTGGGGCTGGAAATTGAATTTTGACATCAAAAAACTGTCGCCAGGCAAGCCAACAGCTGTCGGGCGGCAGTTTTGATAGCAGTTTTGATCAGCCGAAGTACCTCTCCAGCAGTCCCTTGAACGCTTTCCCGTGGCGGGCTTCGTCGCGGGCCATCTCATGGACAGTGTCGTGGATCGCATCCAGGTTCAGCTCTTTCGCGCGCTTCGCCAGGTCGACCTTGCCGGCGGTAGCGCCGTTCTCAGCGGCTACGCGCAGTTCCAGGTTCTTCTTGGTGCTGTCGGTGACGACCTCGCCCAGCAGCTCCGCGAACTTCGCCGCATGCTCCGCCTCTTCGTAAGCAGCTTTCTCATAGTACATGCCGATCTCCGGATAGCCCTCTCTGTGAGCGACTCTCGCCATCGCCAGGTACATGCCGACCTCGGTGCACTCGCCCTCGAAGTTGGCTCTCAGATCTGCGACGATGTCCTCGCGAACGCCTTTCGCCACGCCGATGCTGTGCTCGGCAGCCCAAGTCATCTCGCTTTTTTGCTCCTCAAATTTGTCAGAGGATGCCTTGCAGACCGGGCAGAACTCCGGGGCCGTGTCGCCCTCATGTACATAGCCGCATACTTTGCAAACCCATTTCTTCATAGTGAATATCTCCTTTTCTTAATAATGATTTGTGTGATCGTCAGATCGCTCTTATTTAAAATAGGAAAAATTCCTATTTTTATGCTATCACATCTTTGCTGCGTTGTCAACTGGAATCGCAGCTTTTTTATTTTTCACGGCGGATACCATGAGGCAATGCTTTTGTGCCGCGGGACCGTAAGAGCGTACAGGCGCCGGCGAACCGGTCTGTATTTCCGAGCGCCACGGAACCGGGTATCTGCAGCCTGGAACCGCCGCATCGGAGCTTCCGCCGGAAACTGCCGGGCTTCTGCCGCACGCACCCTGCATTTTGCCTTTTATGAAGCCTCCGCCGGCGGTTCTGCCTGTGTCCGCCCGGCCGGCGTCTCTTTGGCCAGGCAGTCTGCGCAGGTTCCGTAAAAATACGTGATGTGGCTGTCGATCCGCCCACCGCAGCGGGCCTGGGCCGCCAGATCGATCTGCTCTGATACGTCCATATCCAGATCCTGTACCTGGCCGCAGCTCTGGCAGATAAAATGGTAATGGGGGCTGGTGTCCGCGTCAAAACGTTCCGGGCCGCTGCCGCAGTTCAGACGGCGTATCTCGCCCAGATCAGCCAGAAGGTTCAGATTGCGGTACACGGTGCCCAGACTGACATTGGGGAAATCCTGACGCACGCTGGCGTATATGGCGTCTGCCGTCGGGTGGTCGTGCCGGTTCATCAGGCAGTTCATAATACAGTCCCGCTGACGGCTGTGTTTGAGTGTTTTCATGGCCCCTCCTTCTGCAAATCGCCCCAATAATGATAACCATTACTGATTATACTATGTTTCAGAAGCGCTGTCAAGGGAGAATTGCCGGTTCTCGTCCCACAGCCGTTCTTTGGCGATCTGGATAAATTCCCGCGTCGCCTGGGACATGTAGTGGTCTTTGTGGTAGCCGATCCCCAGTACGCCGTGGGCCTGGGGGTGGTCCAGATGGTAGAGACCGACGCCGCTGTGTTTTTCCAGACGGGTCTGCAGTGCCTCGCTGCCGGATACGAACATCCGCGGGTAGAACGTGGCGCCCATGCCTTTGACGGCCAGGGCCAGCACCGTTTCGATGTTTTCCGTTTCCAGCACGATCTCCGGCGTGATCTGGGCGTCTGCGAACATTTCGTCCGCCAGGGTCCGCACCCGGTTGCCGGGATTGATCAGGAGGAACGGCAGGTCCTTCAAAAGGCGGAGATCTGCGGATTCGCCGAGCTTTTCATGGATCTCGCCGGCCCGGTCCGCGTATACCTTTTCCAGGAGACTGTCGGGCACCACCAGCAGGATCTCCTCGTCGCAGATGGGCACGGTTTCGACGTTCTCCACCCGGAAAGGCAGCATACCGATGATCAGGTCCACGTCGCCGTGCTGCAGATCTTGATCCAGTTCGGTGGAATTCCCCTCTTTTAGGTGCAGCTCGATGTTGGGGAAACGCTTCTTATAAATAGGCAGGATCTCCGGCAGGACTTTGCGCCCGCGGGTGTGGGACATGCCGATGGTCAGCCGCCCTTTGGTGAAATCCTTGATGTCGGCGATTTCCTGGTAGGTCTCCGCTTTCAGCCGCAGCAGCTTGCGGGCCTGTTTCTCCAGGACTTTTCCCGCGTAGGTCAGAGTCAGAGGCGACGTGCGGTTAAACAGCGTCACGTCGAATTCGTGTTCCAGGTTGGAGATGTGGCTGCTCAGAGACTGCTGGGAAATATTCAGTTTTTTCGCAGCTTTCGTGAAATTCGACTCCTCGGCTGCCACGAGAAAATATTCCAGGTTGAGGAAATTGATCATGTCCGCCTCCTAGAACCCCGCTTCGTGGGTCCCGTCGCCGGTCAGGGAGGGGATATAGGGGATCAGTTTTTCTACGGAGGTGTTGACGATCAGTTCTTCCGGAAAATGCGCCGCTTCCAAAACCGCTTGGGCGGCCGCGTGATTGCCTACGTCGGCTGCCACATGGGCGTCGCTTCCGATCACGATGGGCGTCCGGTAGTGTACGCAGCGTTCCAGCAGGGCCTGATAATTTTCTTTCGCTCCGCGGCGGGAGGAGCGAAAGAAAATTATCA
>CANQYH010000126.1 GCA_947628025.1 uncultured Lachnospiraceae bacterium
TGGAATCTTCAGGGTCTTGCATACTGTTCTGTCTTTGATTGTCAAGGTGCTGCGTCGTTGCTTACCGCGACAACTTCTCGATGATATCACATCATTTTCGCTTTGTCAACAACTTTTTTAAACTTTTTTGACTCTCAAAAAGAGGGCAAAAAAACAATCATCAGGAACTCTGGAAAGAAGAGCGGAGAAAGAGGGATTTGAACCCTCGCGCCGGTTACCCGACCTACACCCTTAGCAGGGGCGCCTCTTCGGCCTCTTGAGTATTTCTCCGTAGTTCAAATTTCCATTATTCCGTTATGATTGGTCTTTGAAACATCTCTGTTTTCAGACGCTTTACTATTATACAAAAAATATCTTTGATTGTCAACCCTTTTTAATTATTTTTTTCTAATTTCGAATGAATTTCATTCTCTATTCTCTCATGTACAATATGTGCTATATCTCTGGTTTTTAACCCAACATATTGTTCCGGGTAAATAGGATCCAGGAAGTGGACCTGCACATTTACCTTTTCAATAGAGGGAAGATCAAAAGGCTTAAAACTGTCGATCAGAGCAACCGGCACGATCGGGCATCCGGCGTTTACAGCGCTTTTAAAGCTTCCTGCTTTAAATTCCTGTATTTCATTGCCGTTGCGGCTGCGGGTTCCCTCCGCAAAGATAACAAAATTTTTCCCGGCCTTTGCTTTTTCGCTCATGGCGTTTATGATCTGAAGAGAAGACCGCACATCTGAACGGTCCATATACATACCGTCGATCATATGGACCACCTGTTTAACCAGGATCAGATTTTCCGCTTCCTTTTTTACGATCACGCTTACAGGCTTCGGGCAGGCTTCAAAAATAGCCAGCATATCAAACATACCCTGATGATTCGGAAACATGATAAAACCATTTTTCTCAGGCAGTTTTTCTACGCCTGTAACAGTCAAAGAAACTCTGCCGCTTTTAGTAACCGCGCGGACGATCTTTTGAATAAATTCATAGCATTCTTCTTCCGAATACTTCTCTCTATGATTGCCTCTGCGGATGATTCCGATGAACCAATAGGGAACCATCCATATATTCGTGAGTACCATCAATATGATTCTTTTCATAACCGCATCTTCCTCGTATAATTTATATTTTGATATCCCAGCCTTATCTTCGGCATCTTTCCAAAGTTACCCTAATTTATTTTGATTCTCCACCATTTCATACAGATCATTCCCCTGGCTGTCAATGACCACGATCGCCGGAAAATCTTCTACTTCCAGCTTTCGTATGGCTTCTGTCCCCAAGTCCTCATAAGCGATCACCTCGCTGGACAAAATCCGCTTTGAGAGCAAAGCCCCCGCGCCTCCGACCGCCGCAAAATAAACAGAACCGTTTCTGACAATAGCCTCTTTCACAGCGGCGCTCCTCCTGCCTTTACCAATCATTGCTCCCATCCCCAAATCGAGAAGTTCCGGAGTATATCGGTCCATGCGGCTGGCCGTGGTTGGTCCGGCGGAGCCAATGGGCCGGCCTTCCCGGGCAGGAGACGGCCCCATGTAATAGATCACATTTCCTTTTGGATCAAAAGGCAGTTTTTCTCCCCGGCCCAGCGCTTCCCGCATTCTTTTATGAGCAGCGTCTCTTGCCGTATAAATGGTCCCTGAGATCAAAACATAATCTCCGATACGCAAACCGGCCGCCGCTTCCCGGCTGATAGGAGCCGTTATTTTCTTTTCCATCTTGAAATCTCCTGAATAGTTTTTTTATAATAACTGTTTTAAAAATAAGTTTTATATATAATTTTAATTATAATAAGGAAATATTTAAACTCATATTACCCGCCGCGTATGTCTGTTTACATGACAACAAATATTTACAGCCACCGGAAGTCCTGCGATATGTGTCGGATAAGTTTCAATATTTACGGCCAAAGCCGTCACCGTGCCGCCCAGACCGCCGGGTCCGATACCCAGGGAATTGATTTTTTGAAGCATTTCCTTTTCCAATTCACGCACATAGGGAATCGGAGATTCTTCCGAAATATCTCTGATCAGCGCATGTTTTGCCATCAAAGCGCATTTTTCAAAAGTTCCGCCGATCCCCACGCCGACCACCATCGGCGGACAGGCGTTCGAACCTGCATCCTTTACAGCAGTTAAAATCGCGTCTTTCACTCCCTCGATGCCATCCGCAGGCTTCAGCATAAAAATGCGGCTCATATTTTCGCTTCCGAATCCTTTGGGAGCCACCGTCATTTCTATCTGGTCTCCATCCACGATTTCTACGTGAAGAATTGCCGGAGTATTATCCTTTGTATTGATTCGTTCAATCGGGTCGCCCACTACAGACTTTCGCAGATACCCCTCTGTATATCCCTGGCGCACTCCCTCATCGACCGCTTCATGCAGAGAAACGCCCTCAATATGTACGTCCTGCCCAATCTTTAAAAAGACCACGGCCATCCCTGTATCCTGGCAAATCGGAATCATATCTTCGCCTGCGATCTTCAGATTCTCTTTTAACTGCAAAAGAACCTGCTTTCCGAGAGTAGATTCTTCCCTTTTCACCGCATCTTCAAATACCTGCCGCATGTCCTTCGACAAAAAATGATTCGCCTCAATGCACATTTCCCTGATATTTTTTGTGATCGCATCCGCCTGTATCGTTCTCAATCCCGCGCCTCCTGCCGTATACCGCTGTTTTCTATATTTAATCATAAGATAATTTTACTGTGAAATCAAGAAATCAGAAGAATATTTTCAAGAAAAAAATGAAAATCCCTCTTGACAAGGATTCAATTCTATTGTATGTTTGTATTAAGTAATTAATACAATAATATAATTTAAATTTATTCAGAAAGGAGGCGTTTACATGCCATGGAATTTTGATCCCGGAAGACCTATTTACTCGCAGCTTCTGGAAATGATACGCCTGCAGATCGTATCAGGCCGCTATGCGCCGGGAGAGAAACTGCCGTCTGTCCGCGATCTGGCTTCGGAAGCCGCCGTCAATCCCAATACGATGCAGCGCGCGCTTACGGAACTGGAACGCACCGGACTGATCTACGCGCAGCGCACTTCGGGACGTTACGTCACAGAAGATTCAGCCCTGATCGCTTCGGCCAAACGAACCATCGCGCGGGAAAAAACCGGCGTGTTTCTTCAGGAAATGAAACAGCTCGGGTACGGTCCGGAACAAGTAACGGAAATTATAAATACTATCGATTCTTCAGAAAATGCAGATCAGGATGTTTCTGATCTCGACGCAGAAAAGAAATAACCGCAGATTTTTCATCAGAAAGGAGTAAACGAAATGACGCCTGTTTTTGAATGCAGCCACATTACCAAACATTACGGCGCAAAAGCGGCATTGTCTGATATAAACCTTACCCTGGAACCCGGACGGATCGTCGGGCTTTTAGGACCGAACGGCAGCGGCAAAACCACGCTGATCAAGCTGGCTGCCGGTTTACTGACCCCCACATCAGGGACGCTGACCATATGCGGGGAAACGATAGGCCCCCTGACGAAATCAAAGGTTTCCTATCTTCCTGACAAGGATTACTTAAGCGGCTGGATGAGCGTTTCCCAGGTAATCGATCTGTTCCATGACTTTTACGAAAACTTTGACCGAAACAAAGCATATGAAATGTTAAACCGCCTGCAGATCGATCCCGGACAGAAGCTGAAAACGCTCTCCAAAGGAAATCGGGAAAAGGTCATTCTGATCCTGACCATGAGCCGCAGCGCGGATCTGTACTTGCTGGATGAGCCGATCGGAGGCGTGGATCCGGCCGCCAGAGATTATATTCTTCAGACCATTTTGACCAATTACAATGAAAACGGCACTATTTTGATCTCTACCCATTTGATCTCCGATGTCGAACGGATCCTGGACGAAGCGGTATTCCTGAAAAACGGAACGGTTTCCATCCATTCCGCCGTGGACGACATCCGGAACCAATATCAGAAATCGGTAGACGAATTATTCAGGGAGGTATTCGCATGCTGAAAAAATTACTGAAAAGGGACTTGACAGCCACCTCGCGTCTGTTTGTTCCCATGCTTTTGGTTTACGTGACGGCCAGTTTGATTGCGAAAGGACTGCTGGAATTGTTTATTTCCGCAGGACCGGAGACTTCCGGAGGCGGCGCCATAAGCCTGCTGTTCATCCTAGTCTTCATGTATGCGGCTATGTTTATCCTCTATCTGGTCGCCTGTATTCTGATGACGGTGATTTTTATCATTTATGACTTTTATAAAACCATGATAAAAGAGGAATCGTATCTGACCCATACGCTTCCCGTATCCTCGAAGCAGCTTCTCAACTCCAAGATGATTATTGCCTTTTTCTGGCAATGTGTGACCATGCTCGTCACGATCGTTTCGGTTTTTATGTTCATGGCGGGACATATAAACGTCGGGCAGATAAAGGAATTTTTCGCGCCTGTATTCCGCGAAATTCCTTATTCGTATCTTGTTCTGTCGGCAGTTTCATTGGTTCTGTCCCTGATCTGCGGTACGCTCACCTTTTTTGTGAGCATGGCCATCGGTCATTTAAACGGCAAACATCCGCTGATCACTTCCATCGGCGTATATACAGGGATCCGAATTGTCATGGACGTCGCTTCTGCCGTTTTTACGGTATTCTTCTTCGACAATAAAATAAAATATACGATCTCTTCCGCGTCGTATGCGAATGGGCATGTAACGGCCAATATATATGCCAGTTACGGAAACTATATCTGGAATATTCTGTCCTGCCTCTGCACCGTCGCGCTGATCGTTTGTTTCTATTGGGTGACACAATATATTTTCGCAAAAAAGATCAATATTGAATAATGAAATCGAAAGGCCGGCGGCCGGGAATATATCCCAGCCGCCGGTCTTTTCATGATCCGTTCTGCCATTATCCACAAAATTTAAATTTTCCCGGATGATTATCCACATTTTATGGCTTTCATCCACCAGCTTATCCTCTTTTCCGGATCTGCTGTCTGGATTGACGTTAAATTCGACTAAAATGTAAATTTCATCTGCCCATCTGACGGTCAGAACTCGCTGTCGTCATCATCCTTTATACCGTCGTCTGAATCTTCACCGTCCGAATCTTCATCAAACGATCCGTCGGATGAATCCGCTCCATCCTCATCCGGATATTCCGTCAGATCATCCCCGAAATCACTTTCCTCAGCATCTTCTTCGGCTCGTTCCAAAAGCTCGCCGATCTGGCCGCTTCCGTCTGCTGCGGTCACGTCCGTCTGCGCGTCTTTTTCATCGTCCTTTACTTTCGCGATACTGACGATACGGGTATCGGAATCTTTTTCAATATCCATCAGCTTCACGCCTGAAGCGTCCCGCCCAATGACGGAAATATCGTCGATACTGATGCGGATCACGATCCCCTCGTTGGTGATCATCATCAGGTCATGATCCTCCTGAACGATCTTTGCTCCCACCAGATCGCCGGTCTTATCTGTGATCTTATAGCAGCGGACGCCTTTACCGGCGCGATTCTGCGGACTGAACCGGTCTATATCGGTTCTCTTGCCCATACCTTTTTCCGATACGGTCAAAAGCGTTTCACCCTGAGTATCCATCTGTGCGCCGATCACCTCGTCGCCCGGATTCAGGCGCATACCCATGACGCCCATGGACACGCGGCCCATGACGCGCACGTCTGTCTCGTGGAAACGGATACATTGTCCTTTTTTCGATACCATAAAGATATCTTTTGTATCGTCCGTGATCTTAACCTCGATCAGCTCGTCGTTTTCTTTCAGAACGATCGCCTGCAGCCCCGTCTTACGCACATTGGCGTACTCTCTGAGCGGCGTTTTCTTCACCATGCCGCTGCGGGTAACCATGAACAAATACTTGTTTTCCGGATAGCCCTTCATCGATACGATAGCCGTGATCTTCTCATCCGGAAGCATCTGAAGCAGGTTCACGATGGCGGTTCCTCTGGCAGTACGGCCTGCCTCCGGGATCGCGTAGGCTTTTATGCGATATACCCGGCCCGTATTCGTAAAGAACATAATATCGTTATGGTTTCTGGTCAGGATCAGATCCTCCACGTAATCTTCTTCGATGGTCTGGATCCCCTTAATGCCTTTTCCTCCCCGGTTCTGGCTGTGGAACGTATCCTTGGGCATACGCTTGATATATCCCAAATGGGTCATCGTCACGACGGTCTCGTCGTTCGGGATCAGATCCTCGGCGGTCATATCAAAATCGTCGTAGCCGATGGAAGTTCTCCTGTCGTCTCCATATTTATCAGAGATCAGCTGGATCTCTTTCCGGATCACGCCCAGCAGCTTCTTTTCATCCGCCAGGATCTCTCTCAATTCCGCGATCTTCGCCTGCAGTTCTTTATATTCGGCTTCCAGCTTCTCCCGCTCCAAACCGGTCAGAGCGCGCAGACGCATATCCACGATAGCCTGAGACTGAGCGTCGCTCAGACCGAACCGGTCCATCAACTGCTGCTTCGCCAGCTGCACAGTCTGAGAACCGCGGATGATCCGTATCACTTCGTCAATATGATCGAGAGCGATCAGCAATCCCTCTAAGATATGAGCGCGTTCCTCCGCCTTGTTCATCTCATATTTAGTACGCCGGGTCACCACTTCTTCCTGATGTGCCAGATAATACTTGAGCATCTGCAGAAGATTTAAAATTTTCGGCTGATTATTGACCAGCGCCAGCATGATCACGCCGAAAGAATCCTGCAGCTGCGTATGCTTCAGAAGCTGGTTCAGTACCACGTTTGCATTTACATCGCGGCGCAGTTCGATCACGATACGCATACCGGACCGGTCGGATTCATCCCGCAGGTCGGTGATACCGTCCACGCGCTTTTCCTTGACCAGTTCTGCGATCTTCTCGATCAGACGCGCTTTATTGACCAGGAATGGAATCTCCGTGACTACGATACGGCTTTTTCCATTGGCCATGGACTCGATCTCAGACACGCAGCGAACGCGGATCTTGCCGCGGCCGGTGCGGTAAGCTTCTTCGATGCCGGATCTTCCCAGGATCGTAGCGCCTGTGGGAAAATCCGGTCCCTTGATGATGTCCATGACTTCCTCGATCGTGGTGTCCCGATCCTCGTTGATCTTATTATCAATGATCTTCACTACCGCGCCGATCACCTCCCGCAGATTGTGAGGAGGAATATTCGTAGCCATACCGACGGCGATCCCGGAAGTGCCGTTGCACAAAAGATTCGGGTAACGGGAGGGCAAAACCACCGGCTCTTTCTCTGTATCATCAAAGTTAGGAACAAAATCCACCGTGTCCTTGTTGATATCCGCCAGCATTTCCATGGAGATCCTGCTGAGACGGGCTTCCGTATACCGCATGGCGGCCTGACCGTCGCCGTCTACGGAACCAAAATTGCCGTGACCGTCCACCAGCGGATAACGGGTAGACCAGTCCTGGGCCATATTTACCAAAGCCCCGTAAATGGAACTGTCTCCATGGGGATGATATTTACCCATGGTATCGCCGACGATACGTGCGCACTTCCTGTGAGGCTTGTCCGGGCCATTATTCAATTCGATCATGGAGTAAAGGACGCGCCTCTGAACCGGCTTCAGGCCGTCTCTTACGTCCGGCAGCGCCCTGGAAGCGATCACGCTCATAGCATAATCGATATAAGAGCTCTCCATGGTTTCTTTCAGATCTATATCTTGTATTTTATCAAATACATTCGGTTCCATATATGCCCTCCGATGTCGTATATTCTGCTTATAAGATCAAAGATTCCCGCTTTTTCATGCAGCAGGCTGTCCGTGTTCTTTGAACTTTGTCCGCAGAAATCATAAAAACACATACCCGCGCGGAAAGATCCGCGGTCCGCATATCATCGCGCGGATCAGGAAATATCCAGATTCTGCACTTTTTTTGCGTTTGTTTCAATAAATTCCCGTCTGGGCTCCACCTGGTCTCCCATCAGGATCGTAAAAGTCAGATCCAATTCGGAGGCTACGTCGTCGTCCATATTGACCCGAAGCAGGATACGGCGCTCCGGATCCATGGTCGTTTCCCAAAGCTGTTCCGCGTCCATCTCTCCCAGACCTTTATAGCGCTGGATCTTGTTATTGTTATCGCGGCCGATCTCTTCCAGGATCGCATTCAGTTCCGGATCGCTGTAGGCGTACCAGATCTTTTTATTTTTTTCGATCTTATACAGAGGCGGCTGTGCCAGATATACATGTCCCTGTTTGATCAGTTCCGGCATAAACCGGTACAGAAACGTCAAAAGCAGCGTGCTGATGTGAGCTCCGTCCACATCCGCATCCGTCATAATGATGATCTTATGGTAGCGCAGCTTCGTGATATCAAAATCCTCATGGATCCCCGTACCAAAAGCCGTGATCATTGCTTTGATCTCCGCGTTGGCGTAAACCTTATCCAGTCTGGCTTTTTCTACGTTTAAAATCTTTCCGCGCAGGGGCAGGATCGCCTGCGTATCCCTGACGCGGGCCGATTTAGCGGAGCCTCCTGCGGAATCTCCCTCGACGATATAGATCTCGCACTTTTCCGGATCCTTATTGGAACAATCGGCCAGCTTTCCAGGCAGGGCCATGCCCTCCAGAGCGGTTTTCCGCCGGGTCAGCTCTCTCGCTTTCCTCGCCGCCGCCCTGGC
>CANQYH010000127.1 GCA_947628025.1 uncultured Lachnospiraceae bacterium
CAACCCGAACCAACGTTAATATATTGGTAGGGGGGAGTCATTAAGAGGAATTTATGAGGACAGAACGCTGAGACAGTATTTTATCATGAAAGAAAGGGCTGAAAATGAAGAAGAAAAGAAGAAGAGTGCTGGCAGGGATCCTGTCTGCTGTTATGGTCATGGCGCACGTTTGTACGGATGTAATTCTTGTGCGGGCGGATGATGGGCCGACGGAGCCGGCGTTTGATTCGATTCTGCAGGCAGAGGCTCAGACTGCGCCGGAGGAAACGTGCGCGGAGCCGAAAGCCGGAACCATGTCTGGGGAGGCCAAGGAAAAGGAGAAGCTGAAGACGCCGGCGAAAGAAAACCCTGCGGGCGCGGCGACAGGCAGCAATACAAGGAAGCTGGCGGGGGAATCTCCGGTGATCGATACAAAAAACGCTCAAAGCGTAGGCAAATATGGCGTATATGCGGGAGGTGATCCGACGATTTTTGATACAGACTGGCTCAATAGTAAGATCAATGAGGCCTATGGGAGAGCGGACGTAGATGTTACCCGGCCAGGATGGCACCTGATTCAGGTTCAGAGCGGCAGTCAGTATTTGAAAGCGAATCTGTTGAAAGATGAAGACGGGAATTTTAATGGGATTGAGATCGTCGGGTTAAAAGTGTATCCTTACGGAACCATGTATTATCCGGTATATTATAATTACTGGCCGGAAGACGGAATGTCCGCGGGTGAGCATTATACGATCAGTATAAGCATAACGACTTTGTACAATTATGAGAATGACGGCAGCGGCTCGATCTTCGGTACGAATCATATTCCGGCGGCTTCGGGGGAGGATGAATATTATTATGGTACGGCTTACGCCGGGTACGAAAGGGTTTATGTTGCCAGAAACAGCTGGTATCCGATCGTTTTGCCGGTCCTGGTTAAAATGAACGAAGAGGAGCAAGACTGGAAGCCGGGAAACCGGGAGCATGTGACGGATTGGACGGCGAAAAATTCCTATAATTTTGACGTGGCTTACTGTGCGGACAGCGACACGCTGACCAGCGATGAGAGCGCGGTTTATAAGATCGCGCATGTAAAAGGACTTGATGAACGGTTTGATCCGGAGGAGCAGAGAAAGCTGCAGGCGATCGTCGAGCATGCGTATCCGTTTATCAGCGAGGAGGAGATGCTGGAAGATCTGAAAGATGCGGGGGTAGAGCTGACCTGCTACGGTGAATATGCCTCGGAGCTCATGATGATCGCGGCTCAGTTTGCGATCTGGAACATTACCAATCCGGGAACCCCGGACAGCAAGGTGGATATTACCGGGATCCGTACAAAAGGGCTCGGAGTGAATATGCTAAATGAAGATTACAGTGTCGTTTCTTATGAATTTACTCCGGAGGACTGCGTCAATAATACTACAAAACAGCTGACAAGTCCGGGGTCTGTATCGTCAGAACACGGGATGGGATGGAGTCTGTCGCAGTTCTATCGTGAGATCCGCGGTATCATGGAGTACCTTGATAACTGTGAGTCTTCTCTGGAGGATCCGGTGATAGACGCCGAATGGAAGTATGAGGACGGCAGTTTGACGGTAACGGGAACGATCTCTGGGGTGCGGGACGGAGATACGGTTGCGATAAAAAAAGCCGGAGATACGGATACGCTGGCGAACGTCACCGTAGACACAGACGGTTCCTTTACCGCAGTCTTAGAGAGTGTACCGTATGATACGATCCTGGTGCTTGAAGCCAAAGGAACGCGCACGGATCTGACGGAAGCAATGTATTATGAGTCGGATGAATACCAGAATTTTATCGGAGGACATTTGAGAGATGTGGAAGTATCCGCCAGCGCCAGTTTCATGACTCCGAAGCCGCGGAAAACCTCTGTCTGTGTGAATAAGGTCTGGAAAAATGCGGATGGTACGGAAACGGAAGCTCCGGAGGGCGCGGGCATTACCGTGGTATTGACGAGGAACGGAGAAGAGACGGAAGAAAGCGCTGTATTGAACGCGGAAAATGGATGGAGCGCAGAGTTTAACAATCTGCCGGCAGAGGACGAGGAGCATAAGGCGATCATCTGGTCGGCTGCAGAGATACCGTTGGACGGCTGGGACAGCAATGTGACTGAAAACGCTGACGGTTCATTTACGATTACCAATACAAAAAAGAAGCCGGAACTCACCTCGGTATCCGTGGAGAAAGTGTGGCGTTTCAGCGGTGAAACGGGCAGGACAGAGGATATTCCTGATTCGATCTCTGTAAGCCTGTATCGCGTGCGCGGCGAGGAAGAAGAACTGGCCGCGGTGAAGACGCTGACGGCGGAGGGCGAATGGAAAGATGTATTTGAGGAGCTGGAACCACTGTCTGCCGGAGAGGCCTGGAAGATCAGGGAAGGGGAGGTAGATGGATGGAGGCTGGCCGCGGGGAGCGATACGGTGACGGAAGAGGAGGGCGGATATTCGGTGAAGCTGGTCAATGAGCAGCCTCCGGAGCCGGAAAAAGAACCAAGTACGGAGCCGGAAAGAGAACCGGAGACAGAGCCGGGTACGGAACCGGAAACGGAACCAAGTACGGAGCCAGTGACGGAACCGAGTACAGAGCTTGTGACGGAACCGAGTACGGAACATGTGACAGAGCCGAGTACGGAACCTGCGACGGAGCCGAGTACGGAACTTACGACAGAACCGAGTACGGAGCCTATGACAGAGCCAAGTACGGAACTTACGACAGAACCGAGTACGGAGCCTGAGACAGAACCGAGTACGGAACCAGTGACAGAACCGAGTACAGAACCAGTGACAGAACCGAGTACAGAACCAGAGACGGAACCGAGTACGGAACCAGTGACAGAACCGAGTACGGAACCAGTGACAGAACCGAGTACGGAGCCTATGACAGAGCCAAGTACGGAGCCTATGACAGAGCCGAGTACGGAGCTGGAAACAGAACCAGAGACGGAACCGAGCACGGAAGCGGAAACAGAACCAGAGACAGAACTGAGTACGGAGCCGGAAACAAAACCTGTCATGGAGCCTGCGACAGAGCCGTCTGCGGAGTTTACAGCAGAGAGCACGGAGCCGGTGACGGAAACGTCTGCGGGACCGGAGCAGCCGGAGGAAACTGTGCCGGAGCCGGAAGAGACCGAGACGATTCCGGAGGAGGACGTCCCGCTGGCCGCGCTTCCGCCGGAAAAGATCCCCGAAGCGGACGTACCGTTAGACAGCGCGCCGCTGACCGATATTTCTGACGATGAAGTGCCGCTGACTTCCAGCGTACCGAAGACCGGAGATGAGATGCACCATGGACTTGCGGGCGTATTTGCGCTGGTGGCCGCGGGTATGATGGGCGTTTTCGGGACATTGAGTTTTAAGAAAAAAGAGGATGAATAAAAGCGATACGACGGTCCGCCTGCAGGAATGTGGGCGGACCGTTTTGTATTGCGCGCGGAAAATTTTTGCATTTTTCCCCATAAATATGCTATGATGATCCGTATAGTAAGTGTAAGGCTGAAGCGAAAGAGGATCCCGCGATGACAGAACAGCTGTTTTATGAAAATATCAGCCAGATCTGCAGAAATGAGAAAGAGGGACTGAGGAATATTTATGAGGATTATCATCCCATGATCTATTCCGCGGTCTGGGAAGTTTTGCGCAATCGGGAGGACGCGGAGGATGTAGCCAGCGAATTTTTCATCCGATTGTGGGATATTGCGGATACGTACCGGCCGGGACGGGGACACCGGGCCTGGATGCTGACCATCGCCCGCAATATGGCGATCGATTTTCTGCGGAAACGGCGGCGGGAGGAGCCGACGGAGGAAATGCCCGAGGACAAAGACAGCCAGAGCGCGTTGGACGAGGGCGTGATCGGCAGGCTCAGTCTGGAGCAGGCCTTATCGACGTTAAAAGAGGAAGAGCGGCAAATCATCGATCTGAAGATCATGGGAGAATTGACGTTCCGCGAGATCGCTGCGATGCTGGGGAAGCCCCAGGGGACCGTGGCATGGTGTTATCAGAGAGCGATCCGGAAACTGAGAGAGGTGCGGTTATGAGGAAAGAGCGTTTGATTGAGAGGGAATATCGGGATCTGAAAACGCAGGCCGCGCCGGATCTTTGGGAGCGGATCGAAGCGGGCCTGAAAGAGCATCCGGAGCGGATCGCTGCGGATGAAAAGACTGGGGAGACGAACGTCCTGCAGATATCCGGACACCGGGAGAGCGGGAAACGGAACGAGGATGGAGAGAGGGCCGGTCGGCCGGTGCGTTTCCGTATGAGGTATGTGTACGGAACCGCGGCGGTTGCGGCGTCGCTGGCGCTTTTGATAGGAATCCCGCGTCTCATGGATCAGATCGAAGCGGATCTGTTCTGGAGCGGGGCGGGAGGCGGCGAGTCGTTTCGAAACGAGGCGTTTACGCCCACGGCGGCTGTGTCGCTGGCGGGTGCGGAAAACGGAGAGGCGGAAGCGGAAGGCAGATGGGAGCCGGATGCGGTCCCTGAAGAATGGGAGGAAGAACCGGAACGCGTAAAAACGGAGGCGGAAATGCTGCCGGAGACGACGGCGGCCGCGACCTGGGCAGCGACGACGGAGGCCTTGGCAGATAAGGAGAATATCGGAGAAACGATTTATGAAGACGCGGCCGGGAGCGGAGCCGGCATAAGTGAGAGTGAGACAGGGGCGCAGCAGAGCGTGTCGGAGAGTTCTCTGGCATCGGGACGCCGGGCGGAAATATTGTCTGTGGGCGAACTGCGGCTGGCGGCGTACCATCCGCTGGAGATTCCTGCGGGGGCGGAGACGGTGCCGGAGGATATGATGTATTTTACGGAGAATGCCCTGAAAGATACCATGCTTCTCTGTCTGGTCGAGGTGAAAACGGCGCGGTTTGAGGAAAATGAAGAAGGCCTGGCGTCGCGGATCGTTTATGATGCGGTTCTGAAAGAGACGTATTATGAGGCGGAAATGACAGCGGCGGACGGCGTTGGCGTAAGCGGCCGCGACGGCAGCTTGGCGGATGTTCCGGCGCCGGGGGCCGGTTTCTTGATCGTAAGCCCGATCATTGGTACGCCCGGTCCGCAGGCCCATACGCTGTACCAGCTCCAGGAGGGGGGCGTCTATCTGCTGCCGCTGACGGTGCGGAACGGGGACTGGGAGATGGTTTTTCCGTACGCGCCGCAGATCCAGAAGACGGTGGACGGTCAGTACCTGTTCCATTCGGGCTATTACAGCCTGGTGGGAGAGGGGGCGTTCCTCGTGCTGGGAAACCAGGAGGGGCCGAACGATTACTATTATGACCGGATGTTTTTGCGGGAGGACGATGCGTTTTTGCCGGAACTGGTGGAATTGATCGCGTCGCAGGCCGAAACGGAGCCGGAATAAAGAAGCGGCGCTGTGGGGGCGGACCGGGACGGAAACGGAATAAAGAAGAGGCGCTGCGGGGGCGGACCGGGACGGAGCCGGAATAAAGAGGCGGCGTTGCGGAGCGGACCGGATGAAGCCAGGTCGCACGAACGGAGATGGTTCGGGTCAGACCGCCGTTTTTAGGAGGAATGAGGAACGGGAACCGGTTGATTGCGAGGAGGAAAGTGAAATGGATGAGAAAAAGAATGTGCGCGGCGGGAAAACGAGCGTATGCGGGAGAAGAACAGAAGTAAGGAGCGCGGAATATCATGAGAGCACGGGAGAATGGGAGGTTCCGGCAGGCGGCGGGAGGATAGGTTTGCGGGTCGGTGCGCGTTTGTGGAGTGTGGTGTTCCGGAGGACTGCGTCCCGGAGGGCTGAATTTCGGGCGGCTGAGTTCCGGACGGCTGAATTTCGGATGCCTGAATCTCGGGCGGTTGCGTCCGGAATATCTGAATCTCGGACGGCTGAGTTCCGGACAGCTGAATCTCGAACGGCTGAGCCCCGGATGCCTATGTTCCGGATATCTGCGTCCCGGATGAGGCTGGCCTGGCTGCTGGCCGCTTCCTTGATCCTGCTTGGAGGCTGCGGAGCGAAAGATTCCGGAAAAAGCGTAGAAACAAAGGCAGCTGCCGGGCAGACCGCGGCCGGAAGCATGGAAACCCAGGCGATGACTACTATGGCGGAAAGTCAGAAAAACGAGGGCACAGACGCGGCAGGCAGCCCGACGGCAGAAGCAGCGACGATTGGGAGTGCGGAGACCGCGGTTGGCAGTCCGGAGACAGAGGCGGCGACGGTCGGGAATTTGGAGACCGCGGCGGGCAGCTCAGAGACAAGGGCGGCTGCGACCGGAAGTTTGGAGACTACGGCTGCCGGTACAGCAGGCGCAGAGGAGGAAACCGCGGCCGGGACCCCGGAGACCGCCACGACCGGTGCGGCAGACGAGACCGTTGAAGAGACGACGGCCGTATGCGGGTTTCCCATGGCTCCGGGAAGCAGTACAGTGACAGGCGGGACTGCCGCCGCGGCAGAAGACGATTCCTTGACGGAGTCGGGGCTGTCTGTCAGCGGAAACGGATGGTCCGGCATGGAGGGACTGCAGATCATGGCCGACGCCAGTACCGCTTTCCTGGCGGAGAGTTATCAGGCGGCCTATTCGCCGGGAGTGAGTTTCAACACGGAGGAGTACAATTACATTGCCGAGAACGGCTTTAAGAACGTCCGCAGCGATCCGCTGTCCACGTTTTCTGTGGATGTGGATACGGCCTCCTATACGAACATCCGGCGGTTCCTGCGAAACGGCGAACCGATACCGGAGGATGCGGTGCGGATCGAGGAGATGCTGAATTATTTTGATTATGATTACCCGGAACCGGCGGGGGAGGATCCGTTTTCCGTGACGGTTGAGTACGCGGACTGCCCCTGGAATGCAGACCATCGCCTGCTGATGATCGGACTGAAAGCCCAGGAGATCGATTTCCGCGAGCGCCCTGCGTCCAATTTCGTGTTCCTGCTGGACGTGTCCGGTTCCATGTATTCCAACGACAAGCTGCCGCTGGTGCAGAAAGCGTTTACGATGCTGGCGGAGAATCTGAATGAGAATGACTGTGTTTCTATTGTAACCTACGCAGGTTACGAGTCGGTAGTTTTGGACGGCGTATCCGGCAGCGAGACGGCGAAGATCGCGGCGGCCATCGGCGATCTGGAGGCGGGAGGTTCCACGGCCGGGGAGGCGGGGATCCAGAAAGCCTATGAGCTGGCGGAGAAACATTTCATTCCCGGCGGCAATAACCGGGTGATCCTGGCGACCGACGGGGACCTGAACGTGGGGATCAGCAGCGAGGGTGAACTGACCCGGTTGATCCAGGAGAAGAAGCAGAGCGGCGTTCATCTGTCTGTGCTGGGCGTGGGCACCGGGAACATCAAGGACAATAAGATGGAGGCGCTGGCGGACAACGGCGACGGCAATTACAGCTACATCGACAGCATTTTTGAGGCGAAAAAAGTGTTGGTGGACGAAATGGGCGGCACGCTGGTGACGGTGGCGAAAGATGTGAAGATCCAGGTAGAATTCAACCCGAATTATATAGGAGGGTACAGACTGGTAGGTTACGAGAACCGGGTGCTGAACAATGAGGATTTTGACGATGATGCCGTGGACGCCGGGGAGATCGGAGCGGGTCATACGGTGATGGCTCTGTATGAGATCATCCCGGCAGGCGGCGAGGACGTGCCGGAGGAGACGGACTACCGGTATCAGGTCAACGCCGCGTCCGGAAACGGTTCCCCGGCAGAGGAAAATACGGGCACAGCCAGCGAAGCGGGAGATAGTTCGGAAGCAGGGGAAACCGGCGGTTTGGCGGCGTCCCCGGATCAGACCGAACTGCTGACCGTGAGCCTGCGCTATAAGGAGCCGTCGGGCGATACCAGCAAATTGCTGGAATATCCGGTGGAGGCGGCTGCTTACCGCGAGACACTTTCCGAGAACCTGTCGTTTGCGGCGGCGGTGGCGGAATTCGGCATGGTGCTGCGGGACAGCGAGTACAAGGGCACTTCTACCTATGACAGTGTTCTGGCATTGGCGGAGCCCTGCGTCCACGCGGATTCCGATGATTATCGCAAGGAATTTTTGAGTCTGGTGGAAACCGCCCGGAGGCAGGCGCCGGAAGAAGAGCTTTCTATCCCGCCGGTCCAGTCCGGCCCGATAGAAACCGGGAAAAAGGATTAGGCGGCGCTTTGACGCAGGAGCGTTTCCGCGAGATGGTAAGCACCCAGAAGTCCGGCCTGATTGCCCAAAAGCGCAGACCGGATTTTAACATGGTTAAAACTGGGCATGATGAAGCGCTCGCGCCGTTCATCGATCTTTTGGAAGATCAGCGGCTGGGCCATGATCCCGCCGCCTAAGATCACGCAGGCCGGATTGAAGATATGGATGAGCGAGGCCAGACCGGCCATGAGCTCGTCGGTCCAGCGGTCCAGGATCGCCATGACATGGGGGTCGTCCAGGGCCTGGAAGATCTTCCGTCCATCGGTCAGCCGCGGGTCGTATCGCCGGGCGGCGTTTACGAGGGCGGAGGCGGAGGCGTAACGCTCATAGCAGCCGTCCAGAAAATCATTGCCGGTGAGTTTGGCGTCGCAGTGGGTGATAATGG
>CANQYH010000128.1 GCA_947628025.1 uncultured Lachnospiraceae bacterium
GCCGCCCCCGCCCCCGGAACTGCTGCGGAAAGAACCGCCCCCGCCTCCGGAACTGCTGCGGGAAGAACCGCTTCCGCTTCCGGAACTGCTGCCGGTATCGCCGGCTGTCTCGGCATTGCTCACGCTGTCAGAAGCGCTTTCTGTCTCAGGCACATCACCGCTGCCATCCGTATTTGAACCATCACTTTCGGTTTCCGGAACGATCTCAGGAACCTCGCTGCCGGCATCGTTATGTTCGGCATCGCTGCTGCTGGTTTCATCGCTGCCGGTTTCCGGGACGATCTCAGGATCTTTGCTGCCGGCATCGTCATGTTCGGCATCGCTGCTGACAGTTTCATCACTGCCGGTTTCCGGAACGATCTCAGGCACCTCGCTTCTGGTATCGCTGCTGTCGGCTTCATTACTGCCAATATCTTCACTGCTGTCAATATCGCTGCTGTCGGCCAGATCAACATCCGGGGCCGATACATTTTCCTGCTCCACCAGGTCTTTCGGTTCAGGCACAAGCGCCGGAATATCCTGTGTCTCAACCATTCTGCAGTTTCCGCATGTGCGTCTCTGCATGCCCATCACTCCCACTTTGGGCTTCTCTGCCACATACCAGTCGCTCCAATTATGGCGCGCCGTATCCGGAGGAATGATCTCGCTGTCTCTTGACAGACCGCACTTGAGGCAATGATAAGACTGACTGCCCGGCTGGCTGCAAGTCGGTTCCTGGTCAACTACAGGAGTCGAACTCCACTGATGATCCGCGTTCGTCACATCCACATCCGATTCCACGATGCCGCATGTAAGGCAGGTCCAGATATGTCCGGTGCCGCCGCACACCTCAACCGTTTCGTATGCGCCCCAGTTATGTCCCAAGGCCGCCTGCTCCTGCACTATCTCTTCATAACCGCAAACTTTACATACGCTCTTCTGATATCCGGGTTCCGTACAGGTCGCCGGTATATGCGTATGACTGAAAGTATGGTCTGTCTTCGGCAGAGTGGGCTGATTCTTCGTCCCACAGACCGAACATTCGTAAACCGCATATCCCGTATGCTCGCAGGTAGGCTGATAAACATAGTTCGTATTCCACGAATGATTCAGCGGAAGCTCGATGGAACCCACTACGCCGTTCTCCGTCGTTGCTTTCACCGTTACAGACGTAAGCTTCTTGTCTTTCGCCGCCGACACCGAGATACCTGCTACAATGATATTTTGGGTCGTCTGCGGTACAAAATATCCCACGCCCTCCGGCTCCATGCTCCAGGTCACCTGCTCCTTAACAGCCTCTGCCGGCAGCTGAGTGTATTGAAGGAAATACCTCCATTCCGAAGGGGTATGCATAGATCTGCGATTTACCTCGTTCAGAATCTCAACCTTAACCTCCGTGACATCTCTGTCCCCGCTCCAGACCGCGTAGAGATCGATCGTGTCTCCGCCTGAGCATTTCAGGTAATCGCCTCCGATCTGGTACACATATCCATTCTCTAATACAGCTTTGCCTTTCGGCTCGAAACTCCAGCCTTCAAATACGCGGCCGCCCCACGTCCTGTCGCTGTAATCCCACGTATAAGCATAACCGTCGTATTGTCCGGTGCTTGTCAGCACGCCGGTGCTGCCCTGCCATCCGTTATCATGCCATTTGATTACAACTGTCTTCGGCGTATACTTGGCATAAAGAGTAGAGATATCCTCTGAAAGCGTCTCTCCGGCTGTCACTTTCCTGCCGGCTGTATCGATCAGCCAGGAATGATGCATATCTATGATTTTCGTGTCGCTCAGAGATTTCTCCGCCAGAGTGGTGCCCTCCAGCTGATTTTTCAATTCTCTCAGAATCGCGCCCCGATCATCCAGTCTACTGTAAGACATGCCATCGCCTTTGTCATCCCCGCCGTCCAAATATATCTCGTTCACCTCGGCGGTATACCATCCGTCAAACGTCCACCCTTTCCGGGTTGGCGCCGGTAAATTTGGCAGCTTGCCGTCGCTATTCAGCGTGACTTCTGTTGTACTCAAACTGCCTGCGCCTGCCTCCAGCGTAATTTTTTTCGCATTGGACGGCGTCGCCATTTCACCGGCGATCTCTCCGGCCAGCGGAATCGCTCCTTCCGTCATTACTTCTGTCTCAGAAATCACTTTTTCACCGTCAGATGACTTCACGGTCGCCCATGCTCCCATGCAGCCCAGAGCAAAAAGTATGGCACAGAGCGGAAGAATTGTTCTTTTCTGTAAAAATTTTTTCATTGCCTTCCTTCCTTTCTTTTAGGTTGCTTAAAATCACATTGCCACAAGAATGTTTGTTTCTCCCGCGGCTGACTGCAAGAAAAAACGTACATCCTCCTTTCGCTGTCCGCGGCAGTCAGGGTGTACGATCCGACGATTGCTAGGTGAATAAAAAATGCTGATGAAACCATCAGCGATCACCATTACGATTCACGCGCCTTACATGCGCTGAAAATACGGCAACCGGCTATCATAGTCGTCTGACCTTAGACCCTTGGCTTTGCGTCCCTGTTTTTCAACAGGTTTGCTATTAAATATGGAATTGTCTATAACCATACCTTACCATATTCCTGCAGTGTTGTCAAATGTTTTTTGAACATTTTTTATTGAATTTCGGAAAGAGAAATAATCCGTACCGGGACCCTGTTTTTCCGGTTGTATAAAATCCCGTTTCGTGGTAGACTGGTCATGGTAATTTTATCGGACAAATCAGAGGAGTACATTCATGAGATCCAGGATTGAGCAGATCACCTCTTCCCCCGACGGACGCATCATAGCCATCAGCGATATTCACGGCTATGTTCATTATCTGCGCGGACTTCTGGAAAAAATACGGTTTTCTCCGCAGGATACGCTGGTCATTGCAGGGGACATGATCGAAAAAGGACCGGAAAGCCTGTCCACGGTACGCCTGGTCATGGACCTGAAAAAGACGCATCCCCATATCTACGCCTCTCAGGGCAACGTAGAGCGCAGCCGGCTCTTTGCGCTCATCGATACCAGCGATGAGGCTGACCGGGAATTTCTCCTTATTCACTGGTCGGACCGGAACGTATGGAAGCGCGGTCTGTTTCTTGACATGATGGAAGAACTCGGCATCCCCGTGGACGAGGTCTCCGAAAATAATGTGAAAGATGTGAAGCGGCGTCTCCTGGAAAATTACTGCGGCGTCGCCGATTATCTCTGGAACCTGCCCACGATACTGACGGCCGGCAATTTCATTTTCGCCCACGCTGGTGTTCCTACGGACGACCTGGATGCGCTTCAGGAAACGGAAGAACAGGAATGTCTGAAGCGAAACGCGTTTTTGAATGAAGACGTACAATTTGACCGCTATGTGGTCGCGGGACACTGGCCTGTCAGCCTGTACCGTGAAGACATTGACAGCTTGAACCCGATCTGCGACCCGCAGAAACATATCATTGCCATCGACGGAGGCTGCGCCCTGAAAATCGGCGCTCAGCTGAACGCACTGATCCTGCCCGCAGAAGCAAAGGACATGAGCGGCGCCGTATTTGAGAGCTACGATGATTTTCCGGTCATAACGGCGGACAGAGATCAGAAAGCGCGGGCCGGAACCATCCATATGCGGTATTTCAACTGCGGCGTGGAGATCGTCGAGGAACTGGACGACATGGTGCGGCTGCGTCACCTAAACAGCGGGCGCGTCTTCCTGGCCCCCAGATCGTATCTTTATCAACGTTCCGGGAAACTCCTATGCAACGACTATTCCGACAGTCTTCTGGAAATCCGCAGGGGCGACCGGCTGTCCGTGGTCCAGACCACATCTGTCGGAAAAATCGTAAAAAAAGACGGCGTCATCGGATGGTACATGACGGATCCTGAACAAGGGGCAGGGCGCTGAACGGCTGCTTTTCACCGACCGCACAGACAGGCGGCACTATAGCCCCAAAGTCCGCATTGCATGACAGCGGGACCGTTCCCTCTGTTTTCCATTTTTAGGAGGATATGTTATATGATGGAACTGAAATTCATCAGGCCATACGTCAAGCGCTACGGCCTGCAATATCTGATCGGCATCGTGGCCCTGCTGCTGGTGGACGCGCTGAACGTCTACATTCCCCGCTTTACCGGCCAGATCACGGACGGTTTGGAGACCCATTCGATCGGAATGAACGAGATCTGGTTCCTGATCGCAAAAATACTGCTTTTCGGCGTGTTCATTGCGCTGGGCCGCTTCGCCTGGAGATATTTTATCTTGGGACCGGCCCGCTCGATCGAACGGGAGCTGCGGGACGACATGTTCGGGCATCTGGAAACGCTTTCCATGCGCTACTTTAACGAACATAAGACCGGGGACCTGATGGCCCATTTCACCAACGATCTGGCCTCCATCCGCATGTTCCTGGGATTCACGATCATCACGGCGTTTGACGCTTCGGTCATGCTGGTGCTGGTGCTGGCACAGATGATTTTATATGTCAGCCCCAAACTGACGGTTGTCGCGGTGCTGCCTCTGATCCTGATCATGTTCGGCGACTATTATTATGGAAAGGTCATGCACCGAAAATTTCTGGAAAAACAGCAGGCTTTTTCCGATCTGACTGATCAGGTGCAGGAATCTGTGTCCGGTATCCGCGTGATCAAAGCGTTCGTGCAGGAACGCAAAGAACTGGCCGCTTTCGCCCGCATGAACCTCTTTAACCAGGAGAAAAATCTAAGCGTGGTCAAGCTGTATTCCCTGTTTCTGCCGCTTCTTGATCTGGTGATCGGAGCCAGCGGCCTTTTGACCCTGCTTTACGGCGGTTATCTGGCTATTGCCGGCGAGATCACGCTAGGACAGTTTGTCGCTTTCAACCAGTACATTTCCATGCTGGTCTGGCCCATGTTCGCGGCCGGGGACTGCATTACATATATTTCCCAGGGTCTGGCTTCCCTGAAAAGAATCATCGTGATCTTCCATGAGAAACCGGAGATCGTGGACGGCTTCGACGTAGACCGTACGATCGAATCTCTGACCGGCGAAATCGATCTGAAAGGCCTGACGTTCTCCTATCCGGACCAAGATCATATGTCTGTCCTCGATCAGATCGATCTCCATGTCGAAGCGGGAGAAACTCTGGCCATCATCGGACGGACCGGCAGCGGCAAATCCACCCTGGCAAATCTGCTCCTGCGTCTCTACGACACGGAACCCGGCATGATCCGCATGGACGGACATCCAATCAAGGAGATCCCTCTGGCTGTGCTGCGGGAAAATATCGCCTATGTGCCCCAGGATAATTTCCTGTTCTCCGACACGCTGGAAAATAACATCGCATTCGGCATTAAAAAAGACCGGAAAGAAATCGAGCAGGCCGCCAAAGACGCCTGCATCCACGACAATATCATGGAGTTTCCGGACGGTTATTCCACAATCGTCGGCGAGCGGGGCGTGACCATTTCCGGCGGACAGAAGCAGCGCAGCTCCATCGCCCGCGCCCTGCTGAAAAACGCGCCGATCCTGATTCTGGACGACGCGCTGTCGGCGGTTGACACGGACACAGAGGAACAGATCCTCCATAATCTGCGCAGAAACCGCGCAGGCAAGACCACATTGATCATCGCACACCGGATCTCTACGATCCAAAATGCAGATCATATTCTGGTTCTGGACGAGGGCCGGGCCGCAGAATATGGCACCCACGACCAGCTCATGGAGAAAAACGGAATTTACCGCAGTATTTATGATAAACAACAGCTGGAGAAACAGCTTCAGGAGGAAGGAGGCGAGATTCGATGAGCAGCGATAAGAAAAAAGGCTTGCTTACGCGCATATTTGCCTCTGACGAAAATTCCGACGTGCAGTACGAGGGAAATGCCCTGCTGCGGATGATTTCCTATCTGAAGCCGTACAAGGGCGTGTGCGTCGCCTGCGTATTCCTGGTGCTCGTCACCACGGTTCTGGAACTTTACAAACCGATCCTGATCGGCAACGCCATCGACTTTTTCATCACCGGAGATTTCGCTCCCGGAGAGATGGTGCGGGAACGGTTTACGGGCGTCCTGATCGCGGCCGCCAAATATATGGCCGTCCTGCTGGCTCTGTTTATCTTCAACCGGCGCCAGTACATTCTCTTGCAGACCACCGGCCAGAAGATTATTTATGAGATGCGCAACCAGCTTTTCACCCACATGGAAAGCCTGTCCATGCGTTTCTTCGACCTGACGCCGGTCGGCAAGATCGTGACCCGCATTACCAACGACGTGGAATCCGTCAACGAGCTTTACTCCAACATCCTGGTCCGGCTGTTCAAAAACAGCGTAAAAATCATCGGCCTGGCGGTCGTCATGCTTTTGCTGAACTGGAAAATGGCGCTGTTTTCCTTTATCATGGTCCCGTTCATGACCGTGCTGACCGTGATATTCCGAAAGATCGCCCACACCACGTTCCAAATGACACGCACGAAGATCACGGCGCTGAATACGTTCCTTTCGGAAAATATTTCCGGCATGAAGATCATTCAGATCTTCCATAAGGAAAAAGAAAAGCACCAGGAATTCTGCGACCGAAGTGAAGAATTGTACCGCGTCAATTACCGGGAGATCCTGGTCAACGCGATCTTCCGTCCCAGCATTTATATGGTGTCGGTCATTGCCCTGATCATCGTCATCGCGTCGGGAAGCTACGGCGTCTTCCACGGAACGATCACGATCGGCACCATGTATATTTTCATCCAGTACATTCAGACCTTTTTCGAACCGATCCAGGAGCTGGCGGATCAATTGGCAACGCTCCAGTCGGCGATCGCGGCTGCCGAAAAGATCTTTACGCTCCTGGATGAAAAGCCTTTGATCCATGATCCGGAACATCCGGTGGTTCTTCCCCAAATCAAGGGCCGGATCGAATTTAAGCACGTATGGTTCGCTTACAATGAAGAAGATTATGTCCTGAAAGACTTGAGTTTTACCATTGAACCCGGACAGAAAGTCGCTTTCGTAGGCGCCACCGGCGCAGGCAAATCGTCCATCCTGAATCTGATCGGCAGATACTACGATATCCAGAAAGGCGAAATCCTGATTGACGGCGTTAATATCCAGGACATGACCCGCGACCAGATCCGCGGCGCGATCGGCCAGGTGCAGCAGGACGTATTCATTTTTACAGGCGATATCAAGAGCAACATCCGCCTGCGGAACGACGATATCAGCAATAAGGCTATCCTCGAAGCATCCCGTCAGGTGAACGCCAATCATTTCATCGAGCGGCTGCCCAATGGTTATGACGAAAAAGTTTCCGAACGGGGCTCCACGTTCTCAGCCGGTCAGAGGCAGCTCCTCTCCTTTGCGCGTACATTAGCGTTTGACCCGACTATTTTGATCCTGGACGAAGCCACAGCCAATATCGATACGGAAACAGAACAATGGATCCAGGACGCCTTAGAGAAGCTCATGGCCGGCCGCACGACGATCATGGTGGCCCACCGCCTGTCCACGATCCAGCACGCAGACAACATCATCGTCATGCACCACGGACGGATCCGGGAAAGCGGAACGCACCAGGAGCTTCTGGAAAAAGGCGGTATTTACAAGAAACTGTACGAACTGCAGAAAAGCGAACAGGCTTAAAATAATGAAAAGGGGAATATCGCTCTCTGAAATAAGTCTAGAGAAAAAACAGGATGATCTCCTGATGATTTCAAGCTTTGATAAAACTTGAATTTCACGGGAGGCATCCTGTTCTTACTTTCAGGAGCAAAAAACGATATTATCTGACTGTCCCTTTTTATTAAAATCAACACGGAATCAAAATACGGCGTTATTTCAACACTTCTACGTACCATATTCCTCTTTCCTCCAGAGCGCTTTCATATAAGCTGAAGCACCTGTTCATGGTATGCCGATCCATTTATATGATTCAAGATCTGCAGGTGCCGAAAGTTACCGGTCGGCTGGCGTGCCAACTGAATCGTATTTGGACAAAAATAAAGACCCACAAAGCGCTTGTCCAATCCACTTTCTGAGTCTTTATGAGCGTGCGGGGATTCGAACCCCGGACAACTTGATTAAAAGTCAAGTGCTCTACCGCCTGAGCTACACGCCCGTCCCATATTTGAAAAGATATGCCTTGGACCGGAATCGAACCAGTGACACGAGGATTTTCAGTCCTCTGCTCTACCAACTGAGCTACCAAGGCATATTGTGCATGTCCATGGATGAGACACACAAAATTGCGGGGGCAAGATTTGAACTTGCGACCTTCGGGTTATGAGCCCGACGAGCTTCCAGACTGCTCCACCCCGCGATACTTATGGAATTATCATATGCAGAAAGTCTGAAAAATATTCCTTTTTCCTTTCTGCGAGTGGGGGAAAGTGGATTCGAACCACTGAAAGCACTGCTAACAGATTTACAGTCTGCCCCCTTTGGCCACTCGGGAATTCCCCCATAATCAATTACACTATGAAACTGCCTTAAACTATCTCATAATGTATAAGCCGATGATCGGATTCGAACCGATAACCTGCTGATTACAAATCAGCTGCTCTGCCGTTGAGCCACATCGGCA
>CANQYH010000129.1 GCA_947628025.1 uncultured Lachnospiraceae bacterium
CGGCCGCCACGAAAGCGCCGATCGCCAAGATCGCGGACCGGGTATCCGGCGTGTTTGTCCCGGCGGTGATCACCGTGGCGGCGGTGACGGTCCTGATCTGGCTGCTGGCCGGCAAGAGCGCGGGCTTTTCGCTGGCCATGGGGATCTCGGTGCTGGTCATCAGCTGTCCCTGCGCCCTGGGCCTGGCGACGCCGGTGGCGATCATGGTCGGCAACGGCATGGGCGCGAAGAACGGGATCCTGTTTAAGACCGCGGCTTCCCTGGAAGAGACGGGGCGGACGGAGATCGTAGCGCTGGATAAGACGGGCACGATCACCAGCGGAGAACCGAAGGTGACCGATCTGGTCCCGGCGGAGGGAGCGACGGAGGAGGAACTTCTGCGGCTGGCCTGCGCGCTGGAGCAAAAGAGCGAGCATCCCCTGGCGCGGGCGATCCTGGAGCTGGCCGGGGAGAGAGGCATCCCGGCGGAGGATGTGGACGGATTTGCGGCGCTTCCCGGCAACGGGCTGACGGCGAAGCTCCATGGCGAGACGCTCTGCGGCGGGAACCTGGCCTTTATCGAGAAGCAGGTTTCCGGCCGGACGGCGGGGATCCCGGCGTATCTCAGGGACCGCGCGGAGCAGCTGGCGGCCGAGGGCAAGACGCCCCTGTTTTTCAGCCGCGGCGGCGCATTGGACGGCATTATAGCGGTGGCGGACGTGATCAAGGAGGACAGTCCCCAGGCGGTCCGGGAGCTGCAGAAGATGGGGATCCGGGTGGTCATGCTCACCGGAGACAATGAGCGCACGGCCCGGGCCATCGGCAGGCAGGCGGGCGTGGACGAGGTGATCGCCGGCGTATTGCCGGACGGCAAAGAGAGCGTGATCCGCCGGCTGAAAGAGCAGGGCAAGGTAGCGATGGTCGGCGACGGCATCAACGACGCCCCGGCGCTGACACGGGCGGACGTGGGCATCGCCATCGGGGCCGGTACGGACATCGCCATCGACGCCGCGGATGTGGTCCTGATGAAGAGCCGTCTGAGCGACGTGCCCGCGGCCCTGCGGCTGAGCCGGGCCACGCTTCGAAATATTCACGAAAATCTTTTCTGGGCGTTTTTTTATAACGTAATAGGTATTCCCCTGGCGGCCGGTTTGTGGTATCCTATATTTGGATGGAAGCTGAACCCCATGTTCGGGGCGGCGGCCATGAGCCTGTCCAGCTTCTGCGTCGTGACCAACGCGCTGCGGCTGAACCTGTTCGACATGCACAGCGCGGCTAAAGACAGGAAGATGCGGACCAGGAGGAAGAAACAGGGACCGGGGCAGGCAGACGTCCCTGGCGAGGCTTTGGAAAACCTGAGCGATCAGGCGGATCATATAAATAAGGAGGACACTGAGATGACAAAGACGATGAAGATCGAGGGCATGATGTGCGGACACTGCGAGGCCAGAGTGAAGAAGGCGCTGGAGGCGCTGGAGCAGGTCAGCGAGGCGGTCGTGAGCCATACGGACGGCACAGCGGTGGTGACCCTGAAAGCGGCCGTGGACGACGCGGTCTTGAAGAAAGCCGTCGAGGACCAGGATTATACGGTCGTATCCGTGCAGTGACCGGGTACGCGGGACAGTAAAACAGAGGCTCCGCATGAGGGCGCACCCGTTTCCGGCGTGTTTTAAACGCCTGGGGACGGGACGCCCATTTGCGGTTTTACGAATACGCCGCGGAAAGGGGACCTATGGAAACGATTCGGATCAAATATTTTACAGACAAGATCACGCCTCTGGCCTATCTCCCGGGGAGCTCCGACTGGATCGACCTGCGCGCGGCCGAGGACGTGGAGATGAAAGCCGGGGAGTTTAGGCTGATCCCGCTGGGAGTCGCGATGCAGCTTCCCCGTGGCTATGAGGCCCATGTGGTGCCGCGCAGTTCCACGTTCCGCAATTTTGGGATCCTTCAGACCAACCATTTCGGGATCATCGACGAGTCCTACTGCGGCGACGGGGACCAGTGGTATTTTCCGGCATACGCGGTCCGGGACACGCAGATCCATGCAGACGACCGGATCTGTCAGTTCCGGATCATGGAGCACCAGCCGGCGATCCGTTTTGAGACGGCGGAGCATCTGGAGGGAGAGGACCGGGGCGGTTTCGGCAGCACCGGCGTGCGGTAGACTGGATGAGAGAGGAAAAGGGTTAGATGAGGCATAGGGTGTGCGGACGGAGGACATGCAGGCGGACGCTTGCCGCGGTTCTTTGGATAACAGCGGTCCTGGCGCTGGGCGGCTGCGGGTCGAAAGAGAAATATGAGCTGCGGGAGACCGCGCTTTTGCAGATCGAGGCGGGAGATTATGACGGCGCCATCACGAGCCTGGACGCGGCGCTGGCCCATTCTGATGGAACGGTCGGGGAATTCGAGCTGGACGTGCTGAAATACCGGGCGGAGGCCGAGTACCGGAGCGGGGATTACGCGGCGGCCGCGGATACCTACGACGTGCTGCGGCAGGTGGACGGAGAAAAGCAGGAATATATCAGCCGGCTCTGCGGGATGTATATCCTGACGGAGGAGACGGACGAGGCGCTCGAATACTATCAGAAGCTGTACGAGCTGGATGCGGACGGCCAGGATACGCTGTCGGCCCTGGTGGCCCTGGGCGCGCTGCTGGAGAAACAGGGGCGGGAAGATGAGGCGCTGGCTCTTTTTCAGACGGCGCTGGACGACGGGATCCGCAGCGGCGTCATTCTCAACCAGCTGGCCCTGCGCGCGATGGAGGAGGAGCGCTACGACGACGCTCTGGCCTATATCGAGGACGGGCTGACCCTGGGCGGCGAGGGGCGGGAGGCGCTTCTCTATAATCAGGCCGTGATCTATGAGCAGAGGCTGGATTTTGAAAAGGCGCTGGAGATCCTGGAGACTTACGTGCGGGAGTTCGGTTCTGCGGACGAGGTGGACACCGAGCTGGCTTTCCTGCGCAGCAGGACGGCTCCGGCCCCGTGACGGTTATAGGGACGGCGTACCGGCTTTGCGTTCCGATTTTCCGGCCGGGGGCGAAGCGGGATCTGTTTGCAGTTTGGTATCGGAGAAGATTGGGAGAGGGACATTGGCGGAATTATACGAAAATAAAGAAATAGAAGAGAAAGTGATCCTGCTGGCGGTCGAGACCGGTCCGGCGTCGGATACGGAGGCCTGCCTGGACGAGCTGGCGGAGCTGGTACGGACCGCCGGGGCCGTGGTCGCGGACCGGATCGTCCAGAACCGGGAACAGGTGCATCCCGGGACCTATCTGGGCAAGGGCAAGATCGAGGAAGTGAAAGAGCGGATCTGGGAGACGGAAGCCACGGGCGTGGTATGCGACGATGAACTGTCCCCGGCCCAGCTGCGCAACCTGGAGCGGGAGCTGGAATGCAAGGTCATGGACAGGACCATGGTGATCCTGGATATTTTCGCTTCCAGGGCCAGGACCCGGGAGGGGAAGCTGCAGGTGGAGCTGGCGCAGCTCCGTTACCGGGCGGCCAGGCTCGTGGGTCTGCGCAATTCGCTGTCCAGGCTGGGCGGCGGCATCGGTACGAGAGGACCGGGCGAGACGCGGCTGGAGATCGACCGGAGGCGGATCCATGAGCGGATCTCGGTGCTGAAAGAAGAGATGAAAGAGGTGGAGCGCCACCGCCAGGTCCAGCGGCAGCAGCGGGAACGCTCCCAAGTGACCCAGGCGGCCATCGTGGGCTATACCAACGCGGGCAAATCCACGCTCTTAAACCGATTGACGGACGCCGGGATCCTGGCCGAGGACAAGCTCTTCGCGACGCTGGATCCGACGACGCGGAGCCTGAGGCTGTCGGACGGGCAGCAGATCCTTTTGACGGACACGGTCGGATTCATCCGCAAGCTGCCCCACCATCTGATCGAGGCATTTAAGAGCACGCTGGAGGAGGCGCGCTACTGCGATATCATCCTCCATGTGGCGGACTGCGCCAGCCAGCAGATGGAGATGCAGATGCACACCGTTTACGAAACGCTCAAGGATCTGCAGGTGACGGACAAGACCATGGTCACGGTGTTTAATAAGATCGACCTGCTGGATCGGGAGACGGTCCTGAAAGACCTGTCGGCGGATTACCAGGTGAAGATCTCCGCGAAGACCGGCCAGAACCTGGAAGAGCTTTTGGGGCTTTTGGAGCAGATCCTCCGGAGCCGGAAGATATATCTGGAAAAGATCTACCCTTACCGGGAAGCGGGACGGATCCAGGAAATCCGCCGTTTCGGGGAGCTTTTGTACGAGGAGTATACCGAAACGGGCATCCGGGTCAAAGCCTATGTGCCGGCGGAGCTGTACGGGCGGCTGGTGTAGTTCGGGAGGCCGTTTTCCCGTGGAAGTTTCCGCGCAAATATTCTCTCATTTATTAGAGAAACAGGCGTCTTTAACGGCGGTCCTGATCACGGCCGCCTGCGAATATTCTCCCATTTATAGGCCTGAAAGCGCGCATGGGAGACGGCGCGGCGGCGGTTTTCTGACGCAAAGCGGCGGCGGAAAAGTTATGAGAAAGTTTGTCCGCAGGCGGCGGATTGCGCGCGGAAAGATGACAGATCGTATACTATGACAGAAATTTAACACAATATCTGGGATGGAAAAATTTCTTAAACTAGATATTGTGTTTTTGTTTGGGCTCTGCTATAATGAATTACATTGGCGCGTTTGAGACGGCGGGGGACGCATCTTCGGACGGCCCGCGGGCGCAGGGAGACGGGACAGTATATGCGCGGGCCGGGAACGGCGTCAGGACCGGGATGGAAAAGAAAGGGGATTCGTATGATCAGTGTGGTAAAGCGCGACGGCGAGATTGCGGAGTTTACGCTCAGCAAGATCACGGAAGCGATCAAAAAAGCGTTTAAGGCGACGGAAAAAGAATTCAATCAGGAGATCCTGGAGCTGCTGGCGCTCAGGGTCACCGCGGACTTTCAGAGTAAGATGCGCGACGGCAAGATCTCCGTGGAGGAGATCCAGGACAGCGTGGAGCATGTGCTGGAGCAGGCCGGATACACCGACGTGGCAAAAGCGTACATATTGTACCGGAAACAGCGGGAGAAGATCCGCAATATGAAAAATACGATCCTGGACTACCGGGACGTGGTCAACAGCTATGTAAAAGTCGAGGACTGGCGCGTAAAGGAGAATTCCACGGTCACCTATTCGGTGGGCGGGCTGATCCTGAGCAATTCCGGCGCGGTGACCGCCAATTACTGGCTGTCCGAGATCTACGACAATGAGATCGCCGAGGCCCACAGAAACGCCGACATCCATCTGCATGACCTGTCGATGCTGACCGGCTACTGCGCGGGCTGGTCCTTAAAGCAGCTGATCCAGGAGGGACTGGGCGGCATCCCCGGCAAGATTACCTCTTCGCCGGCCAAGCATCTGTCGGTCCTCTGCAACCAGATGGTCAATTTCCTTGGCATCATGCAGAACGAATGGGCCGGGGCGCAGGCGTTTTCGTCGTTCGACACCTATCTGGCCCCGTTCGTGAAAGCGGACGGCCTGGATTATGAGGGCGTGAAGAAGTGCATCGAGTCGTTCGTCTACGGGGTGAATACGCCGAGCCGCTGGGGGACCCAGGCGCCGTTCTCCAACATTACGCTGGACTGGACCGTGCCGGACGACATGGCGGAGATGCCGGCCATCGTAGGCGGAAAGGAAATGCCGTTCAAATATAAGGACTGCAAGAAAGAGATGGATATGGTCAACCGCGCGTTCATCGAGACCATGATCGAGGGCGACGCCAACGGCCGCGGCTTCCAGTATCCGATCCCGACCTATTCCATTACCAAGGATTTCGACTGGTCCGAGACGGAGAACAACCGCCTGCTGTTTGAGATGACCGCCAAATACGGCACGCCGTATTTTTCCAATTATATCAACAGCGATATGCAGCCCAGCGACGTCAGGAGCATGTGCTGCCGCCTGCGCCTGGATCTGCGGGAACTGCGCCGCAAGACCGGGGGATTCTTCGGGTCCGGCGAGAGCACCGGGTCCGTGGGCGTCGTGACGATCAATATGCCGCGGATCGCTTATTTGTCCAAGGACGAGAATGAATTTTATAAACGGCTGGACCGGATGATGGACATTTCCGCCAGGTCCTTAAAGACCAAGCGCGAGGTCATCACCAAGTTGCTGAACAACGGCCTGTACCCTTACACGAAGCGGTATTTGGGGTCGTTCGACAATCATTTCTCCACCATCGGACTGGTGGGCATGAATGAAGTGGGCTTAAACGCCAGGTGGCTGCGGGCGGACCTGACCCACAGGGAGACGCAGAAATTTACGAAGGACGTGCTGAACCATATGCGGGAGCGCCTGTCCGATTATCAGGAGCTGTACGGCGACCTGTATAATCTGGAGGCGACGCCGGCGGAATCGACCTCGTACCGTCTGGCCAAGCATGACAAGGACCGCTATCCGGATATCATCACAGCGGGCGCGGAGGGAGACACGCCGTATTATACGAACAGCTCCCATCTGCCCGTGGATTACACGGCGGATATCTTCGATGCGCTGGATATCCAGGACGAGCTGCAGACCCTTTACACCTCCGGCACCGTGTTCCACGCGTTTTTGGGCGAGAAGCTGCCTGACTGGAGGTCCGCGGCGAAGCTGGTGCGGACCATTGCGGAGAATTACAAGCTGCCTTATTATACGATGTCGCCGACCTATTCGATCTGCAAGGATCACGGCTACCTGATCGGCGAGCATTTCACCTGCCCCATCTGCGGACAGGAGGCCGAGGTCTACAGCCGGATCACGGGCTATTACCGGCCGGTGAAGAACTGGAACGCCGGCAAGACCCAGGAATTTAAGAACCGCAGGACCTACGACGTGGCCCATTCGGTGCTGAAGCGCGGCGGGGAAGCGGCTGTTCGCGTGGCGGATGCGGCCGCGGAGAAGAAAGCCCGCGCGGAGGCGGAGCGGATCGCCGGGGAGACGGCGTCCAGGGAGAGGACGGAGAAACGGCCGTCGTCCGGAGCCTATCTGTTTACGACCAAGACCTGCCCCAACTGCCGGATCGCCAAAGAATTTTTGAAAGGCATGGAGTACCAGGTCATTGACGCGGAGGAAAATCCGGAGCTTTCGGAGGCCTTTGGGATCATGCAGGCGCCGACGCTGGTGGTCGTGAAAGACGGGACCGTGGAGAAGTTCGTGAACGCGGGGAATATCCGGCGGTTCGCGGACGCGATGAAAGTCCGCGGGTAACGCGGGCCAATGCGCCGGCAAGATCGGACGTTACGCTGGTGTTCGCGGATGCGGTGAAAGTCCGCGGGCGGTGGGGCCAATGCGCCGGCAAGATTGGGCACTATGTTCGGGTTCGCGGATGCGGTGAAAGCCCGTGGGCGGAAAGACGAAGAACCGGATGAGAGTTCCGTCAGCCGTACGGGACCCGGAGAGGAAAGTCTGCGGGCGGCGTGCGGAGAGCATGGATCCGGAAGCTTGGACTTTGGAGGAGACCGGGACGGACCGGTTGGGAGCTGCGGCGCCTGGCCGGACGGGGCCGGATCATGGATTTTACGAAAGATAAGGGGCGCTGCCTGCGGACGGATGTTTTGCGCGGGCGGCGCTTCTGTGGCTTTGGGGGAGACCGGCCGCGGGGATCGAAAGCGGAAAACGTGCGGCCGGGAGGAAAGACTGCCCGTGCGTGGGGACCGGACTGCCGGCGCATGGGGGACTGCAGGCGGAGGACAGATCCATCGTCTGCGAAAAACTCTGCATGAAAGACCGTCCGGTGCGTGAGAGTAGCGGACCCGGCGGAAGCCGCGAACTGCCGGGGCTATGGAGGAAAGACTGACCGGCGTGTGAGGACTGCAGGTGGAATCTGGTGCCAAGTCAAAGGGACGAATCGTCATGCAAGACCGCCCGGTGCGTGAGGACCGGACTGCAGGCGCATGGGGGACTGCAGGCGGAGGACTGCTTCATCGTCTGCGAAAAACTCTGCATGCAAGACTGCCCGGAGCATGAGGGCGGCAGGCCCGGAAGAAGTCGCGAACTGCCGGGGCTTTGGATGAAAGACCGCCCGGAGCGTGGGGGCTGCAGGGGCCGGACGGCAGGCGGTTTTTCTGCGGCATCACAGACTGCGGCGGCCGCAGAGAAAACGGCACGGGACGAAAAGATACAGGGAACAAAGATACAGGGGACAGGAGGAAGAGAGTTTGCCGGAGTTTCATCCGTCTCAAAAAGAGGCGATTGAGCATGACAAAGGGCCGATGATGGTCCTGGCGGGGCCCGGATCAGGGAAGACCACGGTGATTACCCATCGGGTGAAGCACCTGATCCGGGAGCTGGGCGTGGACCCGTCCCATATACTGGTGATCACGTTTACCAGGGCGGCGGCCCGGGAGATGCAGGAACGGTTTGAGCGGCTGATGGAGGAGGAGGGCGGAGCGGCCGGGAGCGGATCCAGGGTCAGTTTCGGGACGTTCCA
>CANQYH010000130.1 GCA_947628025.1 uncultured Lachnospiraceae bacterium
TATGGCGACTGGGCCGTCTCGTCAAACTCGATCTCCGCCCCGTGATCGATCGCTCTCTGGACCGCCTCCACATTCCCGACTGTCATGGCTTTCGTGCTCCCCTGGACGAAAGGCAGCGGCCAGTCGTACCCGTAATTGGGCATACCCATGTTGATGCGGTCCGCGGGGATCCGGCTTAACGCGTACTCTACCACGCGGCGGACCTGATTGATGGGGGCCACGGCCATGGGAGGGCCGTAGGTATAACACCTAATAAACCATCGTTAATATATCCCACCCACGAGCCCATGCAAAAGGCCCTCGTCCAGAAAACGGGAGCCTTTCCTAATACTAAATTTTAAAATTTTATCTGTTCCGCGATATCCGCAAAATTAATCTCCAGATCTTCATAAATACCTGCCCGGATCTTATCCTGGAACGAATAAGCTTCCAGCCTGAATCTCTCCTCTGCCAGCCAATATACAAATACTTCTTCGCTCCGCGGATCCACGATCCAGTATTCGCGCACGCCGGCGCCCGCATACAGCTTCAGTTTCTCAATATAATCGCGGCTCGGATTACCCGGAGATACGATCTCGATGATCCAGTCAGGCGCGCCGCTGCATCCGCGTTCCGTAAGTTTGCTTCGGTCGCAGACCACACTGATATCCGGCTCTACCACCGTATCTGCGCCGTCCGTATGCAGCTCCACCGCGAATGGGGCCGGGTAAACATGGCAGCTTCCGCCCCTGCTCCTGATATAGCTTCCTATCATGATATGCAGTTCAGACAATATCCGCTGATGGATCCTAGAGGGAGCGGCCTGGTCATAAAACACGCCCCGGATCAGTTCCACCCTCGTTTCTTCCGGAAGTTCATAATAATCCGCCGCCGTATACGATTCCTGCTGCCGGACACGCGCCTGCATGGCCTCTCCTCCCTTTCATCCTTTCTTCTTCCCAGTAAATACAGTATATGTATTCTCCGGTTTAAAGTCAATCCTTTTTCTTTAAATCAAATATCTGCCGGTATTCCAGTCATACTCCGCAACCATCAGCGCCCCGCGGCCGTCCGTCGCCATACACTTTCCCTCATGGATCCCCGCCTCCGGACAGAGGAAATAATACTTCCCGTCCGGGCCTTTCTGGTAGCCCGTCAGCATATATCCATTCGGATCGAACAGGTACCACCCGCTCGTGCCCCCGGTTTCCTCATACAGCCAGGCCCAGTCCCCTCTCGGATAGCTCCCGTCCTCGTAGCAGTACCACCAGCCTTTTTCATCCCGGTTCCATCCCGGCCGGCGCACCACAGTCTCCGGCTGCTTCTCCTCTTCCTTTTTGAACAATCCATAATATGCTGCGATCACGTCTGCCTCTTTCTGCGCCATCCGATCCAGGTTCCCGTCATCCATCAGCCACGCCGTCGACCGGCTGTTCGTATGGAAGCTGTGCTCCAGGATCAGCCCTGGCGTCCCCACGGCCGCCGCTCCCCGCAGCACCCCGTAATACTCTCCCCGGGTCCCCTGGCGGTGATTAATCCGCGACTCCTGCTGCGTTCCCATGACCTCCATCACGCACGCCGCCAGCCTGCTGCCGATCCCGTCCGCTCTCCCGTCCAGCGTACAGAACGCTACCGGGTAATCCACCGACTCGTTGATCCCGCTGCCCACCGCATTGCTGTGGACCGACAAAAACAGATCGCACCCGGCGGAAGCAGTTCCCCTGTCATACAGCACCCGGTCCGTCTTTTGTTCCGCCCGCGTCGTAACGACTTCCGCGCCGTACTCCTCCAGGTATTTCTTCAACAGCAGATGCAGCTTCCAGTTCATATCGCTCTCATAGTACGCCTTATTGCACGGGCTCTGGTTATACTTCCCGTAATGCCCCGCGTCCAGACAAATCTTCATTCTCTCTTCCCCTCGCTTTCCTCATCCGAATAATCCCTGTTATCGATCTTCTCCCGCAGGACCGCCACATACCGGGCCAGCCACAGCGGCACATCCGCGCCCATCCGTCCCACATTCTCGATGATGGACAATATCTCATTGAGAATGTACCAGATCGACACGATCAGGCCGAAAAACGTGTTCCCTTTCATCGCGAAACCCAGATGGCCCGAAGCCGTGAGCACCATGTAATCAAACAACATCGCCACCGCGATCACACAGATATAGCCCACTTTCTTGATGATCCCCTTAGCTCCTTTCGTCGACGTCCACCCGTAATTCTTATCCCCCGGATGGTCCAGGGCCTCGTTCTTGCTCGCCAGCAGCCCGGTAATATAATCCATCACCATCACTCCCAGCAAAACCAGCAGGATCGGGTACAGGATCCCCAGCTTATTGCTCAGCCAGGCCCCTGCCCCCACCGCAAATCCCGTCGCAACTGTCAAAGTTTCCTTTTTCACGTTCTCTTACCTCCTTTTTTCAAACTATAACACAGAGGCGGGGGAAATTCCCCCACCCCATCAGAAATCCCATTCGTCCCCCTCTTTTTCGCCGTCTTTCTTCCAGGAAGAAAAATCATACCCCTTGTAAAGGCTGTCCCCCTCGAAATACAGCGACCGGAGCTTCTTCAAAATGGCGTCCCGCTCTTTCTGCGTCTCCGCCTCTTTCCACTGCGTCCTATACTCCCTTGTCAGGCTGGAGCGAATCTGCTTCAGGCATTTCTCCTTATCCCATCCCACTTTTCCTTTCAGCTCGATGTACGCCTGCACCGCCTCCTGAAACGCCGCCAGCGTCTCCTTTTTCCCCGTATCGTAAGCAGCGGCCGCTCCCAGGATATCCGCTTCCTCCTTTACCTGCCGGTTGACCACGCTGTTCATGGCCGATTTCACCTCGTCTGCGCTCCATCCGGCGTCTTTCATGTCCTCCTTGATCTGCTCCGCCAGCTTTCCGTTCCCCTGTTCCCGCGCTTCCAGAATCATCCCCGCGTACATAGATACATTATCTTTCCGATTGATATCATACTCCAGCCGCAGCCAGCGGCAGTCCGCCTCTCCGCCCGCCGCGTTCATGGCCGTGTCCATGATCGCCATCGCGTCCCGCACGATGCTCTTAACAGGGACCCCCGTCACTTTGCTGGCTGCCTGCGCCGTCTCCATCAGGACCGCGGCCGGCGTCAGCTTTCCCTCTTCTTTTCTAAGCTTATCCACTTTCCTGTACGCATAATAAACATCCTGCAGCCCCCGACAGGTCCGACCTGGCCGGAGAATACCCGGACCAGATCGACAACACATCCTTGACCCACGGCACGTTATTCAGCAGGTTCAGGTTGTCCAGCATATTCTGGCGGACATATCCCATGTACTTCTCGCCCAGATCCTTATCCCGGTCATCGTCCCGCAGCGCGTCCAATACGGAAGCGGCCAGAGCGGTCAGCACCGCGTTTGACACAAAAGCGGCTCCCGTTTTCCGTGCGCCGGCCCACGCCCCTTTCTTCAGGGGCTCCTTTTCTTCCCCGGCCGGCCTCGCGTTGTTCCGCTCCCTGATTCTGGCGTTCTCTTTCTCCTCCTGCCGCACCTCCATCGCCGCCCGGTACATCATGTCATACGTCTTCAGGGGCTCCGCCATGAAACTTGTCGCCATCTTCACCATGCCGTTCTGGTTCCGCATGATCTGCGTCCGGTGGATCACCGAATCCGCCACCTGCGTCCGGTCCACGATCTCCGAAAACCGCTTTCCCACCTGTTCATAAAACTCCCGGCTTCCCTGCTCCAGCTGCGGGTGCCGGTCCGCGCACTCCGCCTCGCAGGCGTTCCACAACCGCTCCCAGGCGATCTGGTCCCCTTTCTGCGCCAAATACATCGTCCTGTTCACCAAACGCTGCCGCGCGCTGTCTGAGCCCGTCAGGACGTCTTTCATCTGCCTGGACGTCTGCATTTTATAAAATCCCCAGTCTTTCCACTGCGCGATGGGAGCGTAGCGGCAGATCAGCTCCCATTTTCCTTTTCCCGGCATTACGACGCCTTTTGCCAGATACTTTGCGTCAAGCTCCGCGCTGGCCCTGGCATAAGCGGTTGGCTGCTGGATCGCCACCCGGAGGTTCCCGGCCACCGACGCCGCCTTAAAATTCGCCAGCAGCGCGTCCCCCAGGCTGCCGTTATCCCCCCGCACGCTGCCGTTGATATCCCGGACCAGCTTATCGATATACTCCAGCCCATTCTTTCCGGAGACCCGTTCGATCTCCTGCCGGATGCTCAGGCCCTCAAACTCCTCCTCGCCCTTAAAATTCAGCAGCTTATTCAGGTCCGTCAACGGTACCACATACGCGTTATAGCTGCTCATCTGGTCCACCTGCCGCGTGAACACATCGAAAATATCCTCGACCAGGATCGGGTTATTCGCATAAACATTCGTACTTTTCGTCATCCCCAGGTTCTTGATCGTGACCTCCGCGTGGGCGTCCTCTTTCTGATGGATGTGATTCGTATCCGTCCGGATCGGAAAATAATTCTTCGCCGTGAATTTCTCGTACCCGTACAGTTCCATCGAGACCTCATTGCCCCACGCGGCCGCCCGGTCCCCCATGAATTGCTGCAGGGCGTCTGCGAACCGCTTCTGTTCCGGCGTAAGCGTATCCGTGATCCTCCGTACATCCTCCGGCGTTACCCGGAGCGGCCTGGCGGCCCGGTCCGTTTTCGGCAGCCGGATCCGGACGCCGTCTTTCCCAATCCCCCATCCGGTCTCCCGGTCGGACGGTTTAATGCCTCTCCCGCTGTCATAGATATGCCTTCTCGCCTGTCCGCGCTTATCCAGTTCATACAGCGACATGATCTGCGGCACAGACAGCCGGATAGTTCCCCGGCTCAGCTCGAATGAACGGACCTCCGGATCCGTCCCGCCCCACCGGCGGATATCCCTTTCCGTAAAACCATTCTCTTCCATCGCCTGCCGGAAATATTCCTCCGCTTCTTTTAAGCGCAGCGTCTTCTTATCCAGCCCGCTCCTGATGGCGTCGTACGTCGTACTGAACGCCGGCCCGATCTGCTCAAACATCGTCAGGGGATCCAGCATATCATAATTAAGCATCCGGTCCATGCTTCCGACCAGCTTTTTGTATTCCGTCCGGTCATTCTTTCCCGCCGTGTCCCGGAACACTCCCTCTGCCAGACGGCTCGCTTTCTCATATCTGGCGTTGCTCCTCACCGCGTCCGCCTCCATGATCGCTTTCTTCATGGCCGCCACGGTCTTTCCCAGCTCCTCCAGATCGTGGACCTCCAGATCGTCCAGTTTCCCGATCTTATCCTCTTTATCCACCAACTCCTGGAAACGCTGCTGCAGGTCCGGGTCCAGGTCCACGTAATACTCATTCCCCTTATCATCCGTCATCCTGCCGGCCGCTGCCACCTTATCCAGCTCCGCTTTCGCAGCCATCCACAGCTTCGTCCTCTCCGTCGGCTCCCCCTGGTTCTCCCGGTTCGAGGAAAAATCGATGCTCCTCAAAAAATCCGCCGTCACAGTCCTCAGCTGCTGCGGCACATGCTTCGTATCCGTCGGAGACAAAAGCCATTTCCGCATCGTATTGACCTCCCGGATGATCCGCTTTTTGACCTCCTGCCGCCTCTGGTAATCCTGATGCTTCCACATTCTCTGATTGAACTTCTCCATCTGGACGTACATTTCCTGTTCCCGGACGCTCTTCAGCTCCCTCCTGTGGCTGTCCTCCATCCTGCTGATCGTACGGTCGCGCTCCGCCAAAAGCGCATTGTACTGCGTCTCTATCCGGCTCTTATACTCCCGCATCTTCCGGCTGTACTCCCTGCGGATCCGCGCCGTCTCCTGCGCCTGCTTGTCGGCAAACGTGGGCTGCGGAGACCTCACATTCCAATAACCCTCCAGCAGCTCCTGTCCCACGATATAGGACAATTCATCCAGATCCGCGTGATACGGGTTCCGCAGCTGCGCGCCCGTCGCGTCCAGGACGCTCCCGATCTTCATCAGCCTATCCGCCGGAGTGAGGATACCGATATCAAACAGTTCCGGATGCTCGCCCGCCAGTTCCCCATACAGGGTGTCAACGGATATTCCCCGGCTCCCCAGACGGATCCGGCCGAAATACCGTTTCCGGAAAGCCTCATATCCCCCTGCCGCGGCCAGGTCCGGCCTGTCCTGCGCAGAGATCGTGACGGCCGTCTCCCGGATCTTCTTCCTCATCTCCTTGTACTGTTCCTCCAGAACCCTATCCACCTGCCGGGACTGGTTCAGTATGCTCCGCGCGATGTCTGAAGCCACCGCCGACAGTTCTTTCCCATCAATATGCTCCGAACTCCGGATATACTCATACAGCCTGCTTACATTCCGGTCCAGTACCTCCTGATCCATCCTGCTGCTGTACTTTCTCAGGATACCCGACGTCACCTTATGGATATCCTCCTGCCGCAGCGCATCCTTCGACGTCAGCTCAAACTGCTTTTTCAGCAGCTCATTCGCCTCCCGAAGCTCCTCGTTCTCGCGCAGCAGACTGTTGACCTGCCCCTCGTAGTCGTCCACGCCCTCCAGCTGGAAACGGATACCTTTTGTTCCGTCACCACCATTTCCCTCCGCGCTATTGACAAAAATTAATTTTTTGAATATACTCATAAGCGACGGGTGAGAAGCCCCGCTAAGTCTCCGGCTTTTGGCCGCCTTAGTCCAGAACGGCGCATTCTCATCCGTTTTGACTGCGCTGACTTCATGCAGGTACAGCCGGTTCTCCCGGTTCACGGTGGCAACACACAGTTCATAATACTCTTCCCCTCCGATTAATACCTTGGCTCCCACAACGACGCGCTGACCGCTGTAATCCAGCACATGTCCGTTCCGGATCACATCAGGCGCCGCCATAAAAGATGCCACCTTATTTCTGGACACGCCATGCGCAATATCATCGCGTACGCTCCCCAGATTAAGGATCACATCGCCTACCACATCGTTATGCGCCACATTTCCAATGCTGTCAAAGAACCGTCCCACCTGCTCCTTGATCGTTCCATCTGTTTTGGCAAATTCCTCCCCCGTCAGCTCCGCCGCCGGCTCCATCTCCCGGACCGCGCGGAAATTCTTCTCGATCTGCTCCTCCGTCGCCAGTTCCGGCCGCGCCAGAGCGTACCGTTCCCCGCTTTCCGTATCCTCCGTCAGCTCCACGCCCGACCGGTACCGATCCCCGGCCTCCGCCAGCGCCTGCATCCACAGATCGCGCGCCGTTGTAAGCCCCTCCAGGTTCTCCTCCAGCGCCCGGGCCGCCTGCCTTCTGCTTCCTCCCGCCCGGATCAGGCTCTTCAACGCCTCTACCACATCGTCTAGGAAGTCCAGGATCTTCCGCCCCAGCGTCCGGTCCTCGCTCACTACCCGGTCGATATACTCCGGATCGTTTAAGAATCCCTCCGTCGCATCCGCCGCGATCTCTTCCACGATCTCATCCCGTGAAAGCTCCTGTCCCGCCTGCGCGTACCGTCTCCGGTACGATTCGATCAGATCCTCCACGTCCGTTCCCTGCGCCTGCGCCAGATAATACATCGCCGTCGATTCATACCCCTTGTAGGATGCTCCCGCATAATCCCGGATAAAATGCGTCAGTTCATGGCTCATCGTCCCCAGGAAATTCCCCGCATCGACGGACAGATGGATCTCCCCGTTCCGGTAGCTTCCCACCGCCCCCAGATCATCGTCCAGGTAGATCCTGAGACCGGTCCTTTTCCCGACCGCCTCCGCCGTCTGCCTCTGCGCGGCCGTCGCCAGCGGGGAAGCCTCCGCCAGGCCCCCGGTCTTTGCGTTCCCCTGCCGCATGCCCGCTCGCTGCGTGCCGAAAGCGTCCCTCGGCCCGTTCACGCGTGCCTCCTCCAGCTCCGCGTCCAGAAGCCCCGCATCCAGGGCCCGCTGCTGCTGGCGCTCCGTCAGAAGCGCCGCGGAAGCCGCATTCCTCGCGTTCTGCACTCCCATGCCGTACCGGCCCGCGTCATAGAACCGCGAGAACCCCCGGTAATACGCCTCCGGCGCGATCCCGCTCTCCGGGTCATACGCCTCCGCAAACGCTTTCCGTCCCTCGTCCCCGTACTCCTCCGCATACTGCTCCAGGATACCGCGGACCAGTTCCTGCGTCCCTGTTTCCGTCCTGTTACCCGTTTCGCTCCCGCGGCCGGACATTTCCTCATAAACCTGCTCCGCCAGCTCCGAGGCCGTCACAGGCCTCGTCTCTTGTACCGGCTGCGCTTCCTGTACCGTCTCCCCGTTCTGTGTCTCCTGCCTTTCCTGCTGCCCCTGCTGCGTCTCAACCGTCCCTGTGCCGGTTTCCGCACGCCGCCCGAACATCTCCTCATAGATCCGCTGCGCCGGCTCCGCCAGTTCTTCCGGCGATAAAGGCGCCGAGATCCTTTCTCCCTGTTCCGTCCGCTCCTGCTGCTCCGCCAGCTCCGAGGCCGCCCGAGCCCCAGCCCTCTGCTCCTGTCGCGCT
>CANQYH010000131.1 GCA_947628025.1 uncultured Lachnospiraceae bacterium
CGGTAGCGACCGTGGCCATCGGAGGAGGGACCAACGCCGGTATCCTGGCGGCGAAGATCCTGGCCGTTTCGGACGAAGAGCTGCTGAAACGCCTGAAAGCCTATACGGAGACGCTGAAAGACGACGTAGCGGCGAAAGCGGCGCGGCTGGAAGCGATCGGCTATAAGGAATATCTGGCGGGGATGCGAGCGTAAGGGGCCCGGCCTTTTGCCGGGAAGAGAGCGGCGGTTTCCCGGAGAGCGCGGCGGCCGGAGGAGCCCGGAACATACAGGCGCGGCGGCCGGGAAAGACCCGGAACATACGAAAAAAGAAAAGACAAAGGAGAAAGTTTCATGGAAGCAGGAAGCTGTGAGTACATAGATCAGGCGCTGAGGGCGTTTTTGCCGGAGGGAGTCGTGCGGAATTACAGCCGCTACGGTTCCGGCCATATCAACGATACGTATTTGGTGGAGTGCGTCGAGGGCTATCCCCGCTACGTTCTTCAGCGCATCAACGGAGACGTATTTAAGAATCTGAAGGCTTTGAACGGAAATGTCGAGCAGGTGACGGAGTTTTTGCGGGAAAAGATCATCGCGCAGGGCGGGGATCCCGACCGGGAGACGCTGAATCTGATCCCTGCCACGAACGGAAAGAAATCGTACATCGACGAGGGCGGTCAGTGCTGGCGGCTGGCCCTTTATATTGAGGATTCCGTGTGCTACGACCAGGTGGAAAAAGCCGAGGACTTTTACCGCAGCGGTCAGGGCTTCGGTCATTTCCAGCGGATGCTGGCGGATTTCCCGGCGGACCGTCTGGAAGAGACGATCCCGGATTTCCACGATACGCCGAAACGCCTGGAAGCGCTCAAACGGGCCGCGGCGGCGGATGTGTGCGGCTACGCGGATTCGGTGAAGCCGGAGCTGGATTTTGTGCTGGCGCGGGAGGCGGAGACCCATGCGGCCATGGACATGCTGCGCAATGGCGAACTGCCGCTCCGTGTGACCCACAACGACACGAAGCTGAACAATATCATGTTTGACGCCCGGACCGGCGGCGTGCTCTGCGTCATAGACCTGGATACGATCATGCCGGGGCTTTCGATCTTTGATTTCGGCGACGCCATCCGTTTTGGAGCCAATACCGGGGCGGAGGACGAGCCGGATCTGAGCCGGGTTTCTTTATCCCTGGAGCTCTACGAGCGGTTTGTGAGCGGTTTTCTGGAGGGGTGCCAGGGGAGCCTGACCGACGCGGAGATGCGGATGCTGCCGATGGGCGCGAAGCTGATGACGCTGGAGTGCGGTATGCGTTTCCTGACGGATTATCTGGAGGGCAGCGTGTATTTTAAGACCGCGTATCCGGAGCATAATCTGGTGCGCGCCCGCTCCCAGTTCGCGCTGGTGGCCGATATGGAGCGAAAATGGGCGCAGATGGCGGAGATCGTGGAACGGTACCGCTGATAGTTGCATGGAACTGAACAACATGGAGGGAACCTATGGATTATAAAAAAGCAGGAGTGGATATCGAAGCCGGGTACCGGTCGGTGGAGCTGATGAAGCAGTATGTGGCGCTTACCATGCGGCCGGAGGTGCTGGGCGGCATCGGCGGGTTTTCCGGGGCCTTTTCCCTGGACGCCGTCAAAGGAATGGAACATCCGGTGCTTCTGTCCGGAACCGACGGCGTAGGGACCAAGATCAAGCTGGCGTTTCTGATGGACCGGCATGACACCGTGGGCATCGACTGCGTGGCCATGTGCGTCAACGACGTGGCCTGCGCTGGAGGGGAGCCCCTGTTTTTCCTGGATTATATCGCCTGCGGGAAGAATATTCCGGAAAAGATCGCCCAGATCGTCAAAGGGGTGGCCGAAGGCTGCCGGCAGTCCGGGGCCGCGCTGATCGGCGGCGAGACGGCCGAGCATCCCGGGCTGATGCCGGAGGAGGAATACGACCTGGCCGGTTTCACCGTCGGCGTCGTGGAGCAGAAAGACCTGATCGACGGCCGGGACCTGAAAGCCGGAGACGTGCTGATCGGGCTGGCTTCGTCCGGCGTACACAGCAATGGTTTTTCCCTCGTGCGGAAAGTATTTGAAAAAGAGATGACGCGGGAGGGCCTGAATACCTGGTACGACGAGCTGGGCGGGACATTGGGCGACACGCTGCTGACCCCGACCCGGATCTATGTGAAAGCCCTAAAGAGCATCAAAAACGCCGGCGTCCGCGTGAAAGCGTGCAGCCATATCACCGGCGGCGGCTTCTATGAAAACGTCCCGCGGATGCTCAGGGAGGGGACGCAGGCGCTGATCCGCAAGGACAGCTACCCGGTTCCGCCTATTTTCCGCCTCCTGGCCGAAAAAGGCGAGATCGAGGAAGCGATGATGTACAACACGTTCAATATGGGCATCGGTATGATCGCGGCCGTGGATCCGGCGGACGCGGAGAAAGTCATGCTTGCGGCGAGAGCCGCGGGGGAGACCGCCTATGAGATCGGCGTCATCGCCGGAGGAGAAAAGGGAGTGACGTTATGCTGAAAGTCGGGGTACTGGTGTCCGGCGGCGGCACGAACCTGCAGGCGATCCTGGACGCCGTCGACAGCGGCCGGATCACGAACGCCGAGGTGAACGTCGTGATCAGCAATAACGCCGGGGCCTACGCGCTGGAGCGGGCCAGGGCGCACGGGATCGAGGCGGTCTGTCTGTCCCCGAAAGCCTTTCCCACGCGGGAGGAATTCAACGAAGCGCTTCTGGAAACGATCGATTCCTACGGTCTGGACCTGATCGTCCTGGCCGGTTACCTGGTAACGATCCCGCCCGCGATGATCCGGCGCTACCGAAACCGCATCATCAATATCCATCCGTCCCTGATCCCCTCGTTCTGCGGGGTGGGGTATTACGGGCTGAAAGTGCATGAGGCGGCCCTGGCCCGCGGCGTCAAGATCACGGGCGCTACGGTCCATTTTGTGGACGAGGGCATGGATTCCGGACCGATCCTGCTGCAGAAAGCCGTGGAGGTACTGCCGGGAGATACGCCCGAGATCCTGCAGCGGCGCGTGATGGAGCAGGCGGAATGGATCCTGCTTCCCGAGGCGATCGACCGGATCGCCAACGGGCAAATATCGCTTTTTGGAGGACATGACCTATGAAGATTATGATAATCGGCGGCGGCGGCCGCGAGCACGCCCTGGCCTGGAAGATCGCGCAGAGTCCCAAAGCGGAGAAGATCTACTGCGCGCCCGGAAACGCCGGGATCGCTTCGGTGGCGGAGTGCGTCGGGATCGGCGTCATGGATTTTGACGCCCAGATACGGTTCGCTAAGGAACACGCGGTCGATCTGGTCGTCGTCGCGCCGGACGATCCGCTGGCCGCGGGAGCCGTGGACGCGCTGGAGGCCGCGGGCATCCGGGCGTTCGGGCCCCGGAAGAACGCGGCGGTCCTGGAGGGATCAAAGGCCTTTTCCAAGGACCTGATGAAAAAATACGGGATCCCGACGGCGGCTTACGAGACCTTTGATACGCCGGAGACGGCGCTGGCCTACCTGGAGACGGCCCCGCTTCCGATCGTTCTGAAAGCCGACGGTCTGGCGCTGGGGAAAGGCGTTCTGATCTGCGCCACGCGGGAGGAAGCCAAAGAGGGCGTGAAGACCCTGATGCTGGACAAACAGTTCGGTTCCGCCGGGGACCGGATCGTGATCGAACAGTTCCTGACCGGCCGGGAGGTGTCGGTGCTGACGTTCGTGGACGGCCGGACGGTGAAAGTCATGACCTCCGCCCAGGACCATAAGCGCGCCAGGGACGGCGACCGGGGCCTGAACACCGGCGGTATGGGCACATTCTCGCCCAGCCCGTTCTATACGCCCGAGATCGACGCCTACTGCCGCGAACACATTTATCAGCCGACCGTGGACGCCATGCGCGCCGAGGGGCGGGAGTTCAAGGGCGTGATCTTCTTCGGCCTGATGCTGACGGCGGACGGCCCGAAGGTGCTGGAATATAACGCCCGCTTCGGCGATCCGGAGACGCAGGTGGTCCTGCCGCGGATGCAGAACGACCTCGTGGAGATGATGGAAGCCTGCATCGACGGTACGCTGGACCGGATCGACCTGCGCTTTGACGATAACGCGGCCGTCTGCGTGGTGCTGGCCAGCGACGGATATCCGGAGCATTATCAGAAAGGCTTCCCCATCTCGGGACTGGAGGCGTTTGACGGAAAGGACGGCTATTACGTGTTCCACGCGGGCAGCAAATTTGACGCCGAGGGAACGATCGTTACCAACGGCGGCCGCGTGCTGGGCGTGACGGCTCTGGGCGGTACGCTGAAAGAGGCCCGCGCCAACGCCTACAAGGCGGCGGAATGGGTCCATTTTGACAATCAGTACATGCGCCACGACATCGGAAAGGCGATCGACGAGGTCTGAGCGGGCCCCTGGCGTATGCGGAGGTTTTTAGAAACAAAATTTCTTTTATTCATCTGCGCAGAGCAAGAAGGAGGGGCGAGATGGATATCAAAAACAGGAAAACGACGCTCGGCGACGACGCCGAGATCTACAACCGTTCGAAAGACACGATAACGAAAGAAGAGCTGAAGAATCTGCCGCTGAAGCAGAAGCTGCTCTATTTTAAGGATTATTATCTGAAAGGGACGCTGGCGGTCGTGGCGGCCGTCGTCTTCGCGCTCTACATGGTTTATATCACGATGATCAATCCCACAAAAGAAGTGCTGTCGGTCATGTTCCTCAGCGGAAGCTACGTCAGCGATCAGGCGGGAATGAGCCAGTCCCTGAAAGAATATCTTGGCATTGAGCGCAAAAAGGACACGGTCAGCGTATCCTATTACGACCTGAACGACAGCCAGATGAACATGGCCTATATGACGATCGTGGGCGCGGGTCAGGCGGATCTGATCATTTGTCCGTACAGCGTGTTTGAGCGGCAGGCCCGGTTGGGATTTCTGGCCGATCTAAGCGAATATCTTCCGCCGGAGATGTATGAGCGCCTTTCCGGCCGGATGGTCACGGGCCGCGTCGTTGAGACGGACGTGACCGGCGAGACGCAGACGATCGGGGACGAGCTGCCCTACGGGATCGACATTTCCGGCAGCGCGGTCTGCGAGGAATATGTGTTGTCTTCGGAGCAGACGATCCTCTGCGTGTTTGCGGCTCCGCCCAACAGCGAGCGCGTACTGCAGGCGATCCCGTATTTTACGGACTGACCGGCTGCGGGGCGCGGATGAGCGGCGGCCTTTGTCTGAGCAGGACACTGGCTGATGAATGGGGATTCCGGCTGTGAATAGAAATGGGAACAGCCGGGTGTGCGCTGCGGCTTGTTCTTACTGTATGTTTACAAATCGCCGGAAGCTGGTTTGGTTTGCGGGGGAAAGAAACAGCGGTTTGCCTGACAAAATAGAGATAGAAGCGGGAGGAAGAGGAAATGTTCGGAAGAGGACCGAAATGGCCGGTGGAGACCTACGATAAGACCGGAAAAACGCCTGTGATCAAGGCCAGCATCTGCAACGGTGAAAAAGTGGCGGGCTTTAAGGACCAGGCCACCGGCAAATTCGAGGAGATCATGTTCATCCGTACCGACGCCGATCTGCGGGAGTTTCTGCACCGTTACGGAGTGAAAGAGGAGGAGATCCGCAAGGAGTGGTGAGCTTCCTGTGGGATTTAGCGGAATTGAGCGAAAGCGTCCGTGCGATTTATTTATGAATGGAACAGGAAACGCAGGGGAGCGGGTTCCCGATGGGACCGTTCCTCTGCGTTTTTGCTGTCAGGATTGCGCCGCGTTTTCATCTCATCTGGGACCTTCGATGGTCCTACAGTAGAAGCGCATTTTTGCTGTCAGGATCGTGCCGCGTCCTCATCCCCGGTACCGGTTCAGGCAGGCGTAGAGCTCCTGGATCCGCGGTCTGGCCAGGCCGCAGGGGACATAGGAGGAGCAGTAGGCCTCCCAGCCCTTTTTGTCCAGGCAGCCATAGACCCATTCCGCCGCCTGACGCACGGCCTTTCTGCCGTCTAAGACCTCCTCGACAGCGAAACGGAGCATATAGGCCAGGGCGGCCGTCTGTTCGGAATCGGCCAGCTGCTCTACATACCGCAGATCCACATTTTCCCGGTCGATGGAGAACGAGTCCAGGCCGAACGTCTTGACTTTCATCCGTTCCTCGCGGCCACCCCGTTCGCGGCTCCCGCGCCGGACAGACAGCGCGCGTTTAAAATCCGGGAGCGCGAAATCCGGAGCCTGAGTCCTGGGGGCCGTGTGTCCGCTGCAGAGCGCTTTCACCCGCCCGGTGATATCCACCGGACGGTAGCAGTCCATCTGCAGGATCGTGTCCGCAATATAGAAGAACGCGCCGGAGCTGCCGGCCACCAGGATCGTGGAGACGCCGGCTTTTTCGTACAGATCCCTGGCCCGCTCCAGAAACGGCGTGATCGGCTCCTGATTGCGGCTGACCACCTGCTGCATCAGTTCGTCCCGCACCATAAAATTGGTGGCGGAGGTGTCCTCGTCGATCAGAAACAGCCTGGTCCCGGCTTCAATGCCCTCGACGACGCCCGCCGCCTGGGAAGTGCTGCCGCTGGCGTCCTCGGTGGAAAAACAGGACGTATCCTTTTTGTTGGGCAGGTCGCGGATAAACAGGGAAATGTCCGCCTGACGGATGGAGCGGCCGTCCTCGGCCCGCAGTTTGACGGCGGTATCATCGGTGATCACATATTCCCGGCCGTCGCCTGCGATGTGATTGTAGACGCCCATCTGCAGCGCCTCTAATAGCGTGGATTTGCCGTGGTAGCCGCCGCCCACGATCAGCGTGATGCCGCGGCGGACCGCCATGCCCCGCACTTCTCCGGCATGGGGAAGCGCGATGCCGGTCTCCATGGAGGCCGGAGAGACGAAAGGCACGCTTCCCGTCATGGGCAGGTCGGAGACGCCGCTCTTTCTGGGCAGCAGCGAACCGTTGGCAACGAAAGCGGCCAGATCATGCTCCCGCAGGTAGACGCGGATCGCCTCCTGGTCTTCGGCCAGGTCGATGGCGGCTTTTAAGCGTTTCTGGTCCTGCCGCCGGTAAAAACAGCCGTTTTCCACGCATTGCGGCAGAAAATCAAAAAGGATCCGCTCCAGCTCCCCGGCGTTGATCGTGCGGCCGAACGCCGGGAACCCCACATGGAAGCGTACGATCAGCTTCTGGGGCGTGATCTGGCAGGCGCTCCGCTCCAGAACCTCCTGCCCGCAGCGGCTGATGGCGATCAGGCCGCTCTTGCCGGAGCCTTTCGCTTTGAAGTTGAACGCGGAGAACTGTTCGTCCAGACGCCGCGTCAGATAGTCCTGCAGGGCAATGCGGACGTAGGGCCGGTCGTAGTAACCGGCGGGAAATCCCGCGTCCCTGTGCAGGACTTCGATATGGAGGCTGGACGGAGACGCGAACGGGTCCCCCTGCACATGGTCGATCGTGAGCGTATAGGCCCCGAACTGGTAACTCCCGGCCAGGGATTTATAGGCCGGATAGCCTTTATGGTCGATGGAGCGCAGCAATGTGCGCAGTTCATTGGAAGATTTCATGTTTGTCGGATCCTTTCATAAAAAATGCCGGTCTGTTCCGCCGAAGCCGGAACGATCCCTGCGGGTCAGTGTCGCGTTTCTCTGATTATACCACGTTTGGTCGTTTCTTGCAAATAGCGCCAGCCGGGATTTCAGCCGGATTTCAGCGCCGAAAGGCAGATCTTGTTTTGCCCGGACCCATTCCGACATAAAACAGAAATCCATAAAGGATCCGCACACCTGCTGCAGGCCGGGGGCCGCTCCCGATGCCGGATCTGCGGCTGTATGTACCCCGGCCGATTTAAATACGCCGGGAACGCACCCCGGAAAAAACAATTTGCTTGATTGTAACCGGCTTTTATGATATTATCCCATGATATAAGGAAATGTTTTCTGCAGTATCAGTTGGATGTTAGAAAAGGAGACAATACATGGGAGGCTTATTTGGGGTTGCGTCCAGGCAGAATTGTACACATGAATTATTTTACGGAGTTGATTATCATTCTCATCTTGGCACCCGCAGGGGCGGCATGGCCACCTACGGGCCGGAGGAGGGATTCAACCGGGCCATACATAATATTGAAAATTCTCCGTTCCGGACCAAGTTTGAGCGGGACGTGGAGGAAATGAAAGGATGCTTCGGTATTGCCTGCATCTCGGATTTTGAGCCGCAGCCGATCATCATCCAGTCGCATCTGGGGAGCTTCGCGATCGCCACGGTGGGCAAGGTCAATAATTACGACCGGCTGATCCGGGAGCTTTACGCCGGCGGCCATACCCATTTCCAGGAAATGACCAACGGCCAGGTCAATGTGACCGAGCTGATCGGCGCGCTGATCTGCCGCCGGGATACGGTGGTCGACGG
>CANQYH010000132.1 GCA_947628025.1 uncultured Lachnospiraceae bacterium
AGTTCATTTTCACCCCAGGAAGTCTCTTCTTCCGCGGTGTTTTCCAAGAACGCCGTAATCTTTTTGCACACGGCGGACGCCGCGACTACGGAGGTATACCGTTCGCTGATGATCTGTATCGGTCCCGCGACAAACGTCATAAGCTGGGAAAACACAATGAGTTCCGGCAAGGTTATATATTGTTTTGTAACAAAGAAAATGCCAAGGACCCATGTGCATAAAAACACCAGATTCCCGGCGCCGAACGCCCCCGCGTAGAGAACCGCATTCATCTTGCTGAACTGATTCTTCTTTTGAAGCAGCTGATCGTTCTCATGATCGTATTTCTGATTGATCCCGGAAAAACTGTTAAAGACTTTCAAAAAAGAATATCCGTTCAGTATTTGCGTAACGATCTGCAGATAGGTCTTTTTGGCTTCGTGTTCTTCTGTTTTCGCTTTTTGCAGCGGTTTTTCCGATAATTTCGGAAATACCACCGGAATGACGCTGATCAAGAGCATAATGACCGTCATGACCGGCTGAATCCTTACGACAGAAAATATCGCAATGCCAAAGCAGCAGATCTGAAAATAGACAGCGCCCAGCGATCCGAAATAATCCTCTTCTATCGCAGGGATATCATGATCGATCAGCGACAGATAGTAGCTGTCCTCATTTTGCCGTTTTTCCTCGTTGGAGAGCCTTTCTATTCGTCTGATCACGTCCGAACGCAGCGACCGGCCGATCTGATGAATGGCCCGCTCTTTCGTATAGTCCATAAGGAAATTCAAAAACGTATCCAAAAGGATATACAGCAGGGTTATGACCGCCAATGTCAGAAAGTTTATCTGGAAACCGCCCATGGCCGCATCCGTGAACGCCCCCAGCAGATATGCCAGAAGAACGGATGAAATGGCGGCAAGTAAATTAGACAGGCCAAAACAAAGTACGGCTCTGCCGTTTTTCTTCGTATATTGCCACATAGATCTTCTCCTCCTACAATGGGTTAGATACCCGACCGCTTTCTATATGCCGTCCGGCCGGTTGAGGCCATCAAACCGCGGCTCCATGATCGCCCTGACAGTAAATGGAAGCGTGCAGATACTCCGCCGTTCCGTTCGGATGACACTCATCGCAGGAGAGAGCGGATCATTCTGCCGCTTCTTTCGCAAATTCTCCCGCGAGGTCAAACGCATGGTTCATGGGCCCGCTGCCATGGCCCAGATCCAGCATCGCCGCCAGCGCGCCGGAAATATAGTCCTTGGCCCGTTTCACGGAATCCGGTAAACTGTAACCTTTCGCCAGATTGGACGCAATCGCGCTGGACAGGGTACACCCGGTGCCATGGGTGTTTGGGTTGTCGATCCGCTTTCCATAAAACCACCGGCAGACGCCGTCCGCAAACAGCAGGTCGTTGGCGTCGTTCACCTGATGGCCGCCTTTTAAAAGGACCGCGCAGCCGTATGCCTCGCCGATCGTTCTCGCGGCATCCTCCATATCCGCCTCCGTCACGATGGACAGGCCGCTCAAAAGCTCCGCTTCGGGAATGTTGGGCGTGACTACCAGCGCCAGCGGAAGCAGTTCCTGTTTCAGCGTTTCCACCGCCTCCTCCGCGATGAGCCTGGCCCCGCTGGTGGCGACCATCACCGGGTCCACGACGATATTCGCCGCACCGTAGGTCCTAAGCTTCCCGGCAATCTCCCGGATCAGCGCACCGGAAGAAACCATCCCGATCTTTACCGCGTCGGGACGGATATCCGAAAAGACCATATCGATCTGCTGTCCCAGAAATTCCGGAGTGACCTCCATGATCCCTGACACGCCGGTGGTATTCTGAGCGGTCAGGGCCGTGACCGCGCTCATGGCAAAAACGCCGTTCATCGTCATGGTCTTGATATCCGCCTGGATCCCGGCTCCTCCGCTGGAATCGCTCCCCGCGATCGTCAATGCTGTTTTCATCGATATTCTCCTTTCGCCACCGCAGCGCTTCACGTCCCCGCCTCATATGCTCTCTTTTCGGTGCCGGACGCGATACGTTTCGTGGGACTGTTTTCGGACTGCTCTTATTCGCTCTAATGTGTTTTAATACTTCCAATACCGACTGCCAAATATATTTCCGAATCCTGCTCTCGCAGTTTTTCCAGGTAGTACGCTCTCACGTCCCCGCGCCGCTCATCCGCTCCGACAGTTCTTTCAGCAGGCGGCACTCCGCTTCGATATCCTCCGCCGCAAAGATCCCCGACACTACGGCCACGCCCGCCGCGCCGCTTCCGGCCAGTTCCATGATATTCTCCCGGCAGATGCCTCCGATCGCCACGACCGGAATCGATACCGCCGCGCAGATCTGCCGGAGCATTTCTTTGGAAAGGGGGATCGCGTCCTTTTTCGTAGCGCTGCCGAACATCGCGCCCGTGCCCAGATAATCCGCACCGGCCGCTTCCGCCAGACGGGCCTGTTCCACGGTCTTGGCCGTGACGCCCAGGATCCTGTCCCTGCCGATCCTCGCGCGTACTTTCGCCGCTTCCATATCGCTCTGGCCCACATGGACACCGTCCGCATGGCACCAGAGCGCCAGTTCCACATTATCATTGACAATAAAAGGAACGCCGTACTGTCCGCACAGTTTCCGCAGATCCGCGGCTTCCCGGGCAAAATGCACCTCGTCCAGTTCCTTTTCCCGCAGCTGCACGCAGGTCGCGCCGCCGCGCAGCGCAGATTCCACCTGCTCATACAGGCTCTGCCGACCGGTCCACGCCCGGTCCGTGACCGCATACAGGCGCAGCATTCTCCTATCGAATCTCATATCTTGCCCCGCTTTCCAGTTCCTCTCCCGTCAGCCGGTAGACCGCGTCGATCAGGTAATTGCGGTAACTGGCGTTCCCGTCCGCCGGTCCCATCCGCTCATAGGCTTTCTCGCCGCAAAGCCCCAGAGCGCAGACCGCGGCCGCAGCGGCTTCCAGCTTCCGCTCCGGATTCGCGGTCACATACGCCGCTGCCAGAACCGAGAGCTGGCAGCCGGTTCCCGTCACACGGCTCATCATGGGGTGCCCGTTATAGATGCAGAAGACCCGTTCCCCGTCGGACACAAGATCGACTGCCCCGGTCGCCGCCGCTACCGTCTTTGTCTCCGCGGCAAACCGCCTGACAAGCTCCGCCATCCGATCCAGATTTTCGGAGGTGATCCGGTCGGCCAGGTCCGCGTCCACGCCTTTCGTCGCGCCCGCGCCGAGGGCCAGCGTCCGGATCTCCGAAGCATTGCCCCGGACCACCGAGCAGCCGGCCTCCCGCAAAAGCGTCAGGGCTGTCTCCGTGCGGAAACGGGACGAACCGGCCCCCACCGGGTCCAGAACCACCGGATGCCCCAGAGCATGGGCCCGCTGTCCGGCTTTCAGCATCGCCGTAACCTTTCTGTGATCCAGTGTACCTATATTAATGCTCAATCCGTCGCAAATAGAGGTTACATCCTCCACTTCATTCTCGTCGCAGGCCATTACCGGCGATGCGCCGCAGGCCAGCAGAAGATTGGCGCAGTCGTTGGCCGTCACATAATTTGTAATGCTGTGGATCAGCGGCCGCTTCGCCCGCACATTTTCAAGCATCTCGCCCAGCATATTACCATCTCCCCCTGACCCGGACGCATCCGGACCGGCTTTTTTCTATCCTGCACTGTTTCCCATCAGGTTGTTCTATACTCTTTCGGTCCGGACCGGCCGGGGCCAGTCAGTTCTCCCGGCAGCCCGCGCACAAATTCCATCCGCAGGGCTGCCGCGTCCCAATTCATTCTCTACTGCGCCATCATCTGGAACCGCTTCAGAAGTCCCGCTTTCTGCAGCGCGCCCAAAAGCACCGCCGACAAAAGCGCGCCGCCCGCCGTGGAGATCAAAAACGGGATCACATAGGCGTAAAACGCGATATCCGCCGCGTTCATCCCCATCAAAAAGATCGCCACGGGATACGCGCAGAGGCCGCCCAGCACCGCGGTGCCGAACACCTCCGCCGCCAGCGTCGCCGGTATGTTCTTTGTCTGCCAGTAGGCAATGCCGCACAGCAGCGCCCCCACCATGCTGCCGGGAAACGCCATGAGGCTGCCCAGGCCCAGCAGATTCCGGATCAGGCTGGCCGCGAAAGCCACGATAACGCCGTACCAGGGCCCCAGCGTGACCGCGCACAGGATATTTACCATATGCTGGACGGGCGCGCATTTGCTCCCGAAAACCGGCACGGAAAACAGGCTGCCGACGACGGCCACCGCACACAAGATACCTGCAACACATAATTTCTTCGTCTGTTCGTTTTTCATGATCGTATGCTCCTTTGAAAAATTCAGTGAGAACGGCGTAGACAGCGACGTTCTCCTGTAAAAATGGGTCTGTTTCCCCAGGAAAATTCGGTCGAAGCTCACTGGCTTCCTCTCACGCCGGAACACGGCTTCCCATCGCTGTCACCTACAAGGCAAAGGGCGCTCCCCCTCCGTCCGCCCGGTCTACCGGGATGTCCGTTCTTACCTCCTTTCTCATCGGAATCGCATCAGCACTTCCGCCGCTGGAACCTAAGCAGCGGCCTGGACCGCCCCTGCAGCCAGGTCCCGCATCCGGTTAAAGCGATCCGCCTGCATACTGATGCAACCAAAAGAGACGCCTGCGCGGCGTCTCCGTAAAAATCCATCTCTCCATGACTTCCTACGGCGGCATTATCCGCGTCAGGTATAAGGGTCGAAGTTTGATCACTTCCTCTCAGCCTGCCCACAGGCTCCCCTGCTCTCTGGTTCGTCTAAAGTGTATCATCGGCGGCGGCGTTTGTCAACCGGTTTTTCAGCCGGAACATCACGCATAATATTTCTCAATCCGCTTCAGCACGCCGTCAAAATCCATGTCCCGGACTTCCGAGAATTCCTCCGTATTCAGCCCCGTATTCAAAACGGTCTTAAACAGATAGAAATCGTAGATCGGAGGCTCATGGTTTTTCCCCAGGAGATTTTCCCTGATCGAACCCGTTTTGGCAATCAGGCAGAGGTACTGGTACGACCGGTCTATGTACTGCGTATGGTTGTTGGGATGCGCGTACGTAAAATGCTGCGTCGGCGTCAGCGCGATCAGATTTTCAAGGCAGTCCGCGATCTCCGGATAATCGCCCGCCGGGAAAATATGGTGCATCTGCGTCGCCGGATCCGCCAGGTGCCGGTCCTCTTTCAGTTCCGTCAGACCGCCCCGGTACAGATCGTTGAAGCGCCGGAGATTTTTCTTCGCGCGGTTGATCCGATACGCCGTCATGCAGTCTTCGTCCGGTTTCGGCAGCGTGCTCTCGTACTCGCCTCGTGTCATTTCCTTGGGCTTCTCCGACAGGATGTCGCGCCAGTTCCGCTGGTTATACAGAAGCATGTCCTGCGTTATGACGTCTTTCGAAATATGGCCCTTTTCCGTTCCGCGCTTTTTGTATTTGCAGGCCAGCGGGTTCAGCACTTTCGTAAAGATCCTCCCGCACTCCGTGGCCCCGTTGATCGGCGTATTCTCTTTCGTAAAATCCGTATACCGTTCTTTCAGTTCCCGGAAACTGTCATGATCCTGCATCCGAAAAAATTTCTCGAAAAAGGGATAGATTCCGCTGTCCCGCAGCACCTTTTCAATATAGAGGCACAGAAACTGGTAACAGTTCCTCTCTCTGAAACTGATATATTCCAGAATATCCTTATTTACGATCTGATAAATGTATCTGGCGCCCATCTTTTCCCCATGGATAACGCCCGCCGCGTCCAGGAGCTTGATCGGCTGTCCGAAATATTTATCGTACTCATTCGACGCCTTTTCCGACGGGTTCGGCTTGCTGAAGATCTGCCGCACATTCTCCACGGTATAATCGCTGTACCAGATATCGTTCACGGAGAACCCGGCATGAGGGCTGCGCTCCGTAAACTCCAGGATACAGTCGGACACCAGACAGACCACGTCCATCGTGCATTTCTGGTCGATCCACCTGCCGTTATGCGTTTTTCGGATATCATAATCATGGGCGTCAAGAAACGCCTGTATCGCTGCGTTGTCCATGGGCGTCCTCCTTTAATACCCCGTAAAAGAACACGCTTGCCGCGTCGACATTCAAAGAACGGGTCTGATAATTGCGGGCGATCCGGTAAAATTCTCTGTATTCGTCCGACGCAAAATATTCCATCTGGCGTTCGGTCAGATCCAGTTTTTCTTTGGGGATCAGAACCGCCACCGAACCGTTCACGATCACGCCGCCCGGATTTCTCATGACTCTCGGCTTATACGTCATATTGGGCGTCAGATACACGGTCCGGTCGCCGACGTATCTGTAAGCCGCCAACCCCTCCGCAACCGTTTGCTCAATATAGGAGTCATATCCGGGGATATCCAGGACCGTCTTTCCGTCGTCGCTGATATTCCTGGACTTCAGTACGCGCAGAGATCCCGGCCTCTTCTCCGGCGCGGTGTTGGAATTGGTGATCTGCCGGTCCCTGAACACCGCAAATCTGTCGAAATCCAGCCGCTCCGAAACTTTATCAAAAAACGCGTTCCGGTAGATCAGCCAGTACGGGAAGCACCCGTCGGTGATATATCTCTGGTCCTGCGTCAGCGTCTTTCGCAGCGTCAGCGACTGCACCACCGTTTTCGACGGCCGCTCATTGTTCCCGATAAACAGGCAGACCGTCTCGACCAGCACCCCTTTAAATCCGTTTTCGCCGTAATCCTGTATACAGTGTATCCTTTTTTGAGACAATAGGTTACGCGTCACTGAAAACTCCGGCGTGTTTAAAACCGCTTTCGGCATGATCATGGCCACATAATCGCCCAGCGCCAGGGCCTTTTCCAGAAAGAACTCCGACATATTGGTCGTGTCCTGGTTATAATTGTTTTTTAAATATTTCGCCGCCTCCTTGGCTTTCAGCTTGCTAAACGGCGGGTTCCCCACTACCAGGTCGTAATGCTCCCCAAACGCATATGTCAGCGTATCCGCGCAGATGTAGCGGATCTCAAAGTTTCGCGGGATCCTCTGCTTCTCCAGCAGCAGCTTTAAGATCGTCAGATCTTCCTCGTCGATGTCAACCACATCCAGATAAACTTTCGCGGTGCCCTCATATTTGCGGAACAGGAACGGAATAAAATTGCCGACGCCGGCCGCCGGTTCCAGGATCCGGATCTCTTCTTTCGCCAGATCCGGCAGCTGCCTGTAAATCTCGTTGATAATGAATTTATTGGTATAATATCCCCCGTTATTCTCGCGTTTGGTATTCGCCAGCTCCGCGATTCTCGCCAGCGAAGCGCATCCGATGTTGAGCGGATTTTCCTCAATGAAGCGGATCAGGCTGCCGGCCGTCCCCAACTCATATTTCTCAATGATCCGCTTCACGGCGGCGCTCTCTAAGTGCTTCTGTCCGAGAAATTCCCGCATGTTGCAGGCGATCCTGTAAAAGATCTGCGTCGGAACCGCTTCCCCGATACACTGGCGTATCTTTATCTCCTCTTTTTTTAACAGCGCGCGCTTTTCTTTATCCGATAATGCGTTCAGCTCCTCCAGAGGCCGGTCTACCCATTGAAAATCGTCCGGGACCGTCATCATGCGCATCAGCTCGCGGACCGAAAATACGCGGTCCTCCTCCGGATGCACCGTATTCTGGCTGGCCAGCTGATCGTTACGCGTATGGATGCAGGGAGCCGCCTTGTCCCAGTACTGGCGGGTATATTTATCGCCGTTTTTTCTGATATTGGGAACGATCTTCCCGTTAATGACCTTGTGCGGGCGTTTTTTTTCATCCTCCTGGTCAAACGCGCTCTCTCCCTCTTTCAGATCGTGGATCCAGCAGCGCATCTGCTCCGGATAGGTCCGGAACGCATGATAAAAATCCGCGGCGCAGATCTCCCCCCATGCAAGCTCCGGCATCCCCCCGATCACGTCCCGCAGCGTTTTTTCTTCCGTATACTCAGGATAAAATTCCACCGGCGTGACATATTCCGACAGATTGCGGCTGACGCCGATCACAAGCGTCCGCGTCCGCGAAGAATGGGAACCGTAATTTTTAAAATTTAAAATGCGGCTCATGATGCTGTATTTTTCGCTTAATTCTTCCTCGATCACATCCCCGATGGCCTTGATGTGCCCGTCCGGAGCCGTACAGCCGGTCTTCATAAACGCGGCCACATTTTCAAAAATAAAAAAGCGCGGGCCAACGCTCTGGATCATCCGGATGGACTCGACCACCAGACTGTTGCGGACGATCTCATCCTCAGTTTTTTTATGATTGGCGACCGACATGCCCTGGCAGGGAGGCGTCGCGATCAATACGTCCACTCGGTCGTTGCCGGCGGCCTGCCAGCGCGCGATCTCCGCAAAGATCCGGGTTTTCG
>CANQYH010000133.1 GCA_947628025.1 uncultured Lachnospiraceae bacterium
GGCAAGGCCAGCGCCCACGGCGAGCCGCTGGGCGACGACAATATCCGGGAGATGAAAGAATTCCTGGAGTGGCCGTCCCAGGAGTCGTTCTATGTGCCGGAGGAAGTCTACGCCCATTACCGGGCGCTGGCGGACAGCAAGGTGGACGCGGAAAACGCGTGGAACGTGATGTTTGCCGCCTACTGCCAGGAGTATCCGGAGATGGAGCAGCTCTGGAACCAGTACCACGACGAAAAAGCCGCCGAGATTTTCTGGGACGACGCGGATTTCTGGAAACAGTCGGAGAAACCGGAAGCGACCCGGAACCTGTCCGGCAAGGTGATCAATTACATGAAGGACAAGCTGCCGAACCTGTTCGGCGGTTCCGCGGACCTGGCTCCGTCCAACAAGACCAATATGTCCGGCGCGGGAGATTTCTCCGCCGCGACGCCGGAGGGGCGCAACCTCCATTTCGGCGTCCGCGAGCAGGCCATGTCCGCCATCGGCAACGGGCTGGCGCTCCACGGCGGCCTGAAACCCTATGTGGCTACGTTCTTCGTATTCAGCGATTACACGAAGCCCATGGCGCGGCTTTCCGCGATCATGGGGCTGCCGCTGACCTTTGTGTTCAGCCATGACAGCATCGGCGTGGGCGAGGACGGCCCGACCCACGAGCCGGTGGAGCAGATGGCGATGCTGCGGGCCTTGCCCAATTTCCATGTGTTCCGTCCCTGCGACGCGGTAGAGACGGCGGCGGCCTGGTACAGCGCCATGACTTCCACGAAGACGCCGACCGCCCTGGTGCTGACGAGGCAGAATCTGGCTCCGATGCCGGGCAGCAGCCGGGAAGCGCTGAAAGGCGGCTATGTGACCGACGACTGCGAGGGCACGCCGGATGTGATCCTGATCGCCAGCGGTTCCGAGGTGGAGCTGGCGGTGAAAGCGAAAGCGGTCCTGGCGGAGGACGGCACAAAAGTGCGCGTGGTATCGATGCCCTGCATGGATCTGTTCGAGGAACAGAGCGCGGAGTACAAGGAGTCGGTGCTTCCGAAGAGCGTCCGCAAGCGCGTGGCTATCGAGGCGCTCAGCGATTTCGGCTGGGGCAAGTACGTGGGCCTGGACGGCGCGTGCGTGACGATGACGGGCTTCGGTGCCAGCGGGCCTTACGCGAAGCTGTTCGAGCATTTCGGATTCACCGTGGACCATGTGGTCGAGACAGTGAGATCGCTGTAAGGACAGCCCGTTTATAGAAGTCAGGGTTATCCGAGAGGCATGTTTATATAATAAGGTTACATGGTTACAGGTTATGGGCTGCAGGTTACAACCGGATATCTGTTGCTGCCTGCCGCGGACCGCTCGGGATGGGGGAATCGGCGGTTCTGCGGACCCGGCAGGGCAGGCAGATGAAAGCCGGGGTAAGAAAGGAGAACATTCATCATGAGATTTTTTATTGACACAGCTAATGTAGACGAGATCCGCGAGGCCAACGCCATGGGCATCATCTGCGGAGTTACCACCAATCCTTCCCTGATCGCCAAGGAGGGCCGGGATTTCAAGCAGGTCATCGCGGAGATCGCCTCCATCGTAGACGGCCCCATCAGCGGCGAGGTGAAAGCGACGACGACGGACGCCGAGGGCATGATCAAGGAGGGCCGTGAGATCGCGGCGATCCATCCGAACATGGTCGTGAAGATCCCGATGACGACGGAGGGTCTGAAAGCGGTCAAGGTCCTGGCGTCTGAGGGCATTAAGACCAATGTGACGCTGGTATTCACGACGGCGCAGGCGCTTCTGGCGGCGAGAGCCGGAGCGACCTACGTGTCCCCGTTCGTGGGCCGTCTGGACGATATCTCCATGCCGGGCGTGGAACTGATCGAGGACATCGCCGACGTATTTATCACGCATGACATCGAGACGCAGATCATCGCGGCCAGCATCCGCCACGCGATCCATGTGATCGACTGTGCGAGAGCCGGCGCCGACATCGCCACGGTTCCCTATAAGGTGCTGATGCAGATGACGAAGCATCCGCTGACCGACGCGGGTATCGAGAAGTTCAAGAAAGATTATATCGCGGTATTCGGCGAGTAAAGGTGGGACGAGGGCTGCAGCAGCGCGGACGGGAGATTTCTGACGACAGGCCGGGTCTGCGGCAGCCCTGTTTTTTGTTCACACGAGGTTTATGATTTGATAGAAGAGGACGTATCATGACAAGGAAAGAAATGGTGTTTACCCAGCTGTGCTTTATCCTGTGGTTCGTGGATTTCAATGTGCAGGGGATCGACGTCCTGCCGGATTTTCTGGGAATCATTTTTTTAGCCTGCGCCCTGTACAGCATGGCGAAAAGCGGAGAGATCAAAACGCTGCTGATCCCGCTTCTGGGGATCCTCTGCGTGGATTTCGGCGCTCACTGGTTCCTGGATTTTGAACTGCCCTATGAGATACTGGCCGTCAGGATCGTGGCCGGCATTATGATCTTTTTGTATTTTGGCCTTATAATGATGCGCTTGCGGGAGCAGGATCCGGGCATCGCGACGGGCGTCGAGGTCTGCCGGATGGCCTATCTCGCGCTGCTGATCCTGGACTACGTTTCCCTGGAGCTGGTGATCTTTCCGCTGATGCTGGCGGAGGTAGCCGGCGGCTGGATCATCACGCTGGCGCTGGTGATCCTTTTGTGCCGGGCGAAGCCTGTGGAGGCGAAGAAGCTGGCGGCGTGAGGCGGAGGTCTGCTTTTTGTGGGGCCTTTTGCAGGAATGGCGGGTCTGCGGGAAGCGGTACGTCTGAAAACATTTTTGCAGACCGGGCGTCCGGCGGGGCTGCAGGCAGAGACCTTGTGTGCGTCAGGTATTCCGGAGGGAGCGCCGGGTTTAAGGTGGGACGTCCGGATGCGTGCCGGTTGGGTACCGGCTGCGGACGCCTGGGCAGAATGTGGAGCTGGAAAAGCAGCAGGAGGGTGAACATATGCAGAAAGGGTTATACATATCCGCCCGGCGTTTGAGGTCCCCGGAACCATCACAGCCCGGGGGACAGCAGCGCTACTGCCGCCGCTGCCTGCTCAGCGAGATGACGGGACAGGAAACCATTTATCAGAGTATCCAGCGCCTGCGGGCCGCGATGCCGGAAAAAGAACGGGCGTCGGATGAGGAATATGCGGCGCGGCTTGCGGTGTGCCGGGAGTGCCGGTTCCTGGATCACGCTACCTGTATGCAGTGCGGCTGCTATGCGGAAGTGCGGGCGCTGAAGCGGTCGGTCCGCTGTCCGGCGAAAAAATGGTGAATTGGTCCCGGACTTTCTGTGCGTTCATTGCTATATGATTTATTAGGACCCCGTCAGGATGCTTCTCTTGCTTCTTGTAAACGGGGCTTTTTCGTGCTAATATCGTGGTATAAAAATAAAATCGTTGGTCCGGATGTTTGGGCAGCTGCGGGGGACGGAGCAGGGACCGGCAAAAGGAGCGGAATATGAGAAAACGAACGATCGGGTGGATCGCGAAAACGGCGGCGGCCGTACTGACGGCCAGCCTGGCATTGTCAGCATGCGGGAGCGCGGATTCCGGAAATGGCCGGGGCAGCGCGGGTACGGCGGAAACGCAAGTGTCCGGAAACAGGGAAAGCGCGAGCCGGACAGCGGCGCAGGAGTCCGCGGGCCAGACGGCCGGCGGGCAGGAGACGGACGCGCAGGAACCATCGCAGGCGGAAAGTGCGCAGGAACCGTCACAGTCAGAGAGCGCGCAGCCGTCGGAGAGCGAGGCAAACGGCGAGACGGAGACAGGAGATCCTGCGTCGGAAACCACCGCGGCGGAAGAGTTTGTCACGACAGTCTATGGGGAACTGTCCTCGATCGGAATCCGCGCGGAGGCGGAGAGTTATTCCGACCGGGCGCTGACGGCGGTGCAGGCGGCGGAGGGCGTTTTTGTCAGCTGGCGGTGTTACGAGGAAGATTCGGCGGACATTTCCTTTACGCTTATGCGGAATGGGGAGACGGTCTATACCGGGAACCGCACCTGTTTTATGGACGCGTCCGGAAAGGCGGGCGACGTCTATAAGCTGACGGCCAGCGAGGGATTGTCGGCGGAGGGCGAGGAGACGAAAGCCTGGGGAAACGTTTACCAGGAGCTCACGTTGCAGGTACCGCCGGACCAGAATATGCCGGATCCCGGAGCAGCCACGTTTGCGGCCAACGATATGTCGGTGGGCGATCTGGACGGCGACGGGGAGCTGGAGCTGATCGTGAAGTGGTACCCCAGCAACGCCCAGGACAATTCCAAGGACGGTTACACAGGCACGACGATCCTGGACGCTTACGATATCGATCTGGCGGAGGGCACGGCGAAGCTGATGTGGCGGATCGATCTGGGAATCAATATCCGCTCCGGGGCTCATTATACCCAGTTCCAGGTGTGGGATTACGACGGGGACGGGAAAGCGGAGCTGATCTGCAAGACCGCCGACGGTTCCACTACGTATGACGCGAATTTGCAGGAAACGGGCCATGTGGGGGCTGTCAGCATGGCGCAGCTGCGCACGGACCTGAAAGGGAAACCGGCGGATTATGATTTCCGGCAGCATATGGGGCGCAAGGGCCGGATCGTGCTGGGGCAGGAATATCTGACGGCCTTTGACGGCGAGACGGGAGAGATCATCGATACGGTGGAATATGTGCCAGAGCGGGGACCTTACGACGAAGCGACGGGAACCTACGACACCCGGTACTGGGGCCTGAAAAACGGTTCTCCCGCGGAGAAAAACGACGGTTACGCCAACCGCGCCGACCGTTTCCTGGCGGGGACCGCGTATCTGGACGACGGTTCGGCCAGCGCGATCTTTGCCAGGGGCTACTATGGCCGGAGCGCGATTACCGCGTGGAAGCTCGTGGACGGGAAGCTGCAGATGCAGTGGGCCTTTGACATTCCCAGCGATCATCCGTACGCGGCCCAGGGCAATCATCAGCTTTCCATCAATGATGTGGACGGCGACGGTTACGACGAGATCATCTACGGTTCTTTGGCGGTGGACCATGATGGACAGGCTATGTATGCGACGGGGCTGGGCCATGGCGATGCCATGCACGTAAGCGACTGGAACGGGGACGGGCGGCTGGAAGTCTACGGCGTTCATGAGGAGACCGAAGCGGAGTACGGGATGGAGCTGCACGATGCCGAGACCGGAGAGATCCTGTGGGGGTATTTCACGGGCAAGGACACGGGCCGGGGCGTGGCGGCGGACATCGATCCGAACCATGAGGGCGCGGAGATGTGGAGCAACGCCATGGACGGGACCTATGACTGCAGCGGCAACCTGCTTTATGCAAAGCATCCCAGCGTGAATTTCTCCATTTATTGGGACGGGGACCTGCAGATGGAACTGTTCGACTATGAGGACGGGAACCTGCTGACGCCCCAGGTGCAGAAATGGGATCCGGATACGCTGGCTTCCGACGTGCTGCTGGAGGCGGCGGGAGCGACGTTGAACAACGGCACCAAGGGCAACGCCGGCCTGGTAGCGGACATCTGCGGCGACTGGCGGGAGGAATTCATCGTCCGCGACGCGACGGATCCCGCAAAGATCCGCGTTTACAGCACGAACCTGGCGACGGACTATGTATTTCCGTGCCTGCTGACCGACCGGACCTACCGGGAGGGCGTGGCATGGCAGAATTCCGGGTACAACCAGCCGGCGAACCTGCCATATCTTTTGACGGCGGAGCTGAGCCGCTGAGGGGTACCGTTTCCGACCGGAGGCGCAGGGGACGCACAAATGTATAAATTGTAGTTGCAATCCGGAAATAATTGTGGTAAAAATTTAATGGCAGCGGATGTTTCTGCAAAATAATTACATATAAGGGGGATTTATCATGCGTTACGAAGTAAAGGGAGATACTTTGCCGGTCGTGATCTGCTATCTGAATGACGGCGAAAAAATGGTCACAGAGCGCGGATCCATGAGCTGGATGTCTTCGAACATGAAGATGGAGACGACGACCAACGGCGGCGTGGGCAAGGCGTTCGGCCGGATGTTCGCGGGAGAGGCTTTGTTCCAGAATATCTACGCGGCGCAGAATGGAGACGGGATGATCGCGTTCGCGTCCAGTTTCCCCGGCACGATCATGCCGGTAGAGATCGGTCCGGGAAAAGAACTGGTCGTGCAGAAATCCGGGTTCCTGGCCTCGGAGATGAGCGTGAACCTCTCCATGTTCTTCCAGAAGAAATTCGGAGCGGGACTGTTTGGCGGCGAGGGTTTTATCCTGCAGAAGCTGTCCGGGCAGGGCGTCGCGTTTTTGGAATTTGACGGTTATATTGCCGAGTACGATCTGCAGCCGGGACAGCAGCTTTTGGTGGATACCGGTTATCTGGCGGCGATGGAGGCGACCTGCTCCATCGATATCCAGAAGATCTCCGGCGTGAAGAACATCCTGTTCGGCGGCGAGGGTCTGTTTAATACGGTGATTACGGGACCGGGACATGTATGGCTGCAGACCATGCCGATCTCCGCGGTGGCTTCCGAGATCCTGCGGTTCATGCCGTCCAGCAAGTAAGAGAGCGGGGGCAGGCTTCGGTACCCGGGTCTGCGGCAGGAACAGAGATTTCCAGGCAGAGGGTCCGGAGGCGGAACGGTTCAGAGGTTCCGCAGGCGCATACGAATATGGTTCAGACCGGCGGGCGAATGTCTGCCGGTTTTGTTTTGTCCGGGGCGGGACCTTTTGAAAGAAAAAACTTGATGATGGGATACAGAAATAGTATGATAAAAGCGAGAGTACGATGAGGATACCGTAACGTGGAAGCGAGGTACGAAAATGGGTGCGGATATGACGGAAATGACCAGAGCGAGTTATCAGCAGGCGGCTTCGGGGCTTTTGACGGTACAGGAGGCGGTCGCATTCCTGGAGAAAGAGGCGAAGACAAGGACGCTGAGAGAGAAGCTGGAGAAATTTGCAAAAGGCCGGGACCTGCGCCGGCTTTTGGTCGATGGGCTGATGAAAAATCATCCGGATATGAATAAAGATTCGGTGGAGAGAAAGGTTCGCGGCTGGCTGAATCCGTCGGGAGAGCGTTCCATCCGCAGGCAGGATGCGATCGAGCTTTGTTTTATACTGGGGCTTTCCCTGGCGGAAGCGGACCAGTTTGTAGCGATGATCTCTGAAGAGCGGCTCCATTGGCGCAGCCCGGAGGAGATCGTTTATATATTTGCGCTGCAGAGGGGCATGGATTATCCGGATGCAAGAGAGCTGATGAAGCGGACAGAAAGCGTGCTGGCGGAGACGAAAGAGGGGCGGGATCCGGATGAGGATAGTTTTACGCCTTTGATCCGGGCCGAAGTGTTCGCTCTTGGCAGCCAGGATGAGCTGGTGGATTATCTGCGCCGGAACGCGGGACGCCTGGGCCGCTTCCATAATTATGCGTACAGGCTGTTCATGGAGATGATCCGGGTTCTGGAGGATCCGCGGATGGACGCGGGGGAATTTCAGCTTTTTGAAAATGAGCATATGACGGTCCGGGACATCCTGCGGGAGTACCTGTTTGGAGAAAACGTGCTTTATGCGAAAGAACGGGCCAGGGCATCGAAAAAAGCGAAACTGTCCGGGGAGGAGCAGCTGATCCTCACGCGGATCCAGGAGAGTATCGCCGACAACTGGCCGGACGAGACGGCGCTTTCCAAGATGAAATCCAGGAGTATGGACGTGACCCGGAAAGTGCTGATCCTGTTGTTTCTGGCGACGGATCCCGGACCGGAGGATGTGTATGACGATGAGGAGGAGCTGACGCCCGAGGAAGTGTTTGAGGATCTGCATACGCGGCTGGACCATATGCTGGCGCTCTGCGGCTTTTCCGCGATCGATCCGCGCAGTCCGTTTGACTGGCTGATCCTCTACTGCCTCTGCGTACCGGACATGCTGGATCTGGACGCCCGTATGCGCGATATGTTCCGGGAGATGTTCGGGGAGAGGGAAAGCGGAAACTGACGGCAAATCCGGTTCTTACGGCAGAGTATAATGACCATGGTATCAGACAGAACAGGTCTTATTAAAAATCGGATGGAGAGTTTATGGACAGCAGAATTGCGTTAAGGCCGGGAGAAGTTCTCGCTTTTCCGGGTATGGAATGCCGGATCGGTCCGCTGGTCGGACGAGGTTCCAACACGATCGTCTATCAGGGAACGTATGCGGATCAGCAGGATCCCCTGCTCATGCACCATGTGCTGGTCAAAGAATTATTCCCCTATGATCCTGCCGGACGGATCCGCAGAGATGAAAACGGCCGGATCGTCTGGGATCCGGAGGCGGAGGGAGCGATGGAGCTGCACCGCCTCCGGATCCCAGACGATCCGGCCGTTTTCATCTC
>CANQYH010000134.1 GCA_947628025.1 uncultured Lachnospiraceae bacterium
AACTCTGTCTTCTTCGTTTCTCTTCGTCCCGTTTTACTGTTCTTTGGTTCGTTTCTCGTTCTCTCTGAAGCTTCTTTCCGCTCCCGCTCCTCTGGGCCTCCCTCTCCGGGCTGCCTCCTTAGACGCGGTCGCTCGTTTGGAATCTTCAGGGTCTTGCATACTGTTCTGTCTTTGATTGTCAAGGTGCTCACGCAGAAGGAGGGATTTGAACCCTCGCACCGCTATTAACGGCCTGCACCCTTTCCAGGGGTGTCCCTTCAACCACTTGGGTACTTCTGCCCATAAATGCCTGAATTTAAATCGTCTATTCTCTTAAAACCCACAAGGCCAAAAAAATACTTTGAAAGGAACCTGCTTTCATACCTTGTCAGTCCGCGTATCAAAGCCGTACCGATCAGAGCAAAAAATATTTTAGCACAGGAGTACCGATTTGTCAATCACAAATTTTAAAAACTTAACAAAAAAATCGCGCACAGCACTAAACACGCAAAATTGCCCATTGAATCGCCCGCCGGGCAGATGTATAATAGACATAGAAACCGCCGCAAAGCAATATCGGGAGGGTACGCTGAATGAATGTATTTTTCAAAATTTTGATCTGTTTCCTGGCCGGGATCGGGGCAGGACTCGGTACCGGCTTCGCCGGAATGAGCGCCGCCGCCGTGATCAGTCCCATGCTGATCACATTTCTTAATATGCCCGCATACGAAGCGGTAGGCATCGCTCTCGCAAGCGATGTCCTGGCCAGCGCGGTCAGCGCTTATACATATGGAAGAAATAAAAATCTCGACATCAAAAACGGGCTTGTGATGATGGCGGCGGTATTGGTCTTCACGTTCGTAGGAAGCTGGACCGCCAGCATCGTGCCCAACAAAACGATGGGCAGTTTTTCCGTATTCATGACGATGCTGCTCGGCATCAAATTCATCGTCAAACCGGTCATGACGACGAAAGAAGCGATGAAAGATACCAGCGTCAAAAAACGGGCGGTACAGTCTGTCGTCTGCGGCTCGGCGGTCGGGTTTATCTGCGGATTTGTCGGCGCAGGCGGCGGCATGATGATGCTGCTCCTCCTGACAAGCATCCTGGGTTATGAACTGAAGACCGCCGTCGGAACCAGCGTTTTCATCATGACGTTCACGGCGCTGACCGGCGCGATCAGCCACTTTGCCATCGGCGGCGCCCCCGATTTATGGTGTCTCGTCCTCTGCGTAACGTTTACTCTTTTATGGGCAAGGATCGCGGCGCTGTTTGCCAACAAAGCCGCCCCCAAAACGCTCAACCGGGCCGTTGGAATCGTGCTGACGGTTTTAGGGGCGGCCATTCTGTCTGTCAATCTTTTTAAATAACGCCCGCTCAGAATAAGCGCTGCCGGGACGTCCGTTCCGCGTTTACTCCGGCAGCACGTCGGCAAACATCAGCAAATTGGCCGTTACTCTCTCATTTTCCGTAAGCGGCCGGAACGTGCCGTTCTCATAAAGAAGATCCGTGACCATCATCGCGACGGTATTGCCGATAAAGCCCTCCACTCCCCAGTCAATGATCAGATCCTGCATCTGCGGCGGGTAGCGGCGCGCGTTCAGCATGGCAAATTCCAGGATTTTGTCCGCGAACCGCGCCTTTATCCCATCGCCAAGCTCCGGGATCCGGGCGAAAAAGTCCTGCTGCGGCTCTTTTACCACCATGATGTTCACCTTACCATCCTCCGTCAGGAAGCGGCGTTCGCGCAGCCGGGCAAATTTTTCCGCATTGGCGGGATTCGCCCCGGCTGCCGCGTCCGCGGGCACATTTCCCAGCATTCCTTTCATATACTCATAGAGAAACTCATAATCTGTATAGAGATTATTCTTCCACATACCCTCGCGGCTGTCGTACCGGCTGTCCACGGACCAGGAAAAGACCGGCGGATATTTGGACGAGCCTCTCATCATATTGCCGCAGCTCACATAGTCCGGCCATTTCCGCTCCCAATGATAATCCGGATCCGACGCTTTCGACTCCAGATCGACCGCGGCAAAGAAATCGCCGCCCGCGGTCGTCTTAATCTGATATCTGGACAGATCTTTCTGGATCGGGAGCCCGCATTTGTTCGCCACGCCCCAGAAAACCGCGGCCGCCTCAAACAGCTCCCTATTCCCGCCGGGAATATAGACGCCGGTTACGGCCTCGACCGATTTTCTCACTTCCGGAACATACTCCTCCGCCAGCGTCTCTGCGATCTGAAGCTTCAGTTTTAATTCCTGCTCATCCTGCTCCTGCGAATATTCCCTGGCCGAAAATTTCACATATGTCGTATACCGGCCGCCAGAAATCCTCACCAGAAACCCGTTTCCCTCCAAAAAATCGATCCGGTCCTGCAGATACACCGGCGTCACGCCCAGCTCCCCGGCGATCTCCTCCGCCGTCCGCGGCTGCCAGTACACGCTGTATACAATATTCAGGTTCAATTTGTCCTGCAGATAAAACTCCGGCCCCGAGTTGGAACCGGGGTTCCCGCCATGGGAAAAATCCAGCGCCGTTACCGGCGACAGACCCAGCCTGCCAATTTTTCTCTCCATGGAAAAGCCCTCCTTTAATTCGTTTCTCGCCTTATTCAAATGCCATTTTACGGTTCCCTCGGGAACGCCCATCTCTTTTGCGATCACAGAAATGGACTTGTCTTCGTAATAAAAACGGTAAACGATCTGACGGCGTTTCTCCGTCAGGAAAGCGATCTCGCGGCGGAGCCGGTTCATTTCCCCGTCCGGGTCTTCCAGCACGTAATCATCGTAGAACGGGATCTCCATGCCGTCGATGGAAACGCCCTCGTGCCTCTTCACGGACGAAACGTATTTCGCGTATGTATGCTCGCTGATCCGCCAGATATAACCCTCTAAATTGACGATCTCCCCGGCACGCAGCAGCGAAACGTACACTTCCTTTATGATCTCCGCACACAGTTCCTCCGCCTCGTCATAAGAATAGGCCTTCTTCATGGCGAAACCGTACAGCTTCTGCATATATTCCGTTATGATCTGATCCGCTTTTTGTTTTTCCATTTTTACTACTCCCGGCGCCGTCTGGCCATATAGTGGAGAAATTTCTGAAAAGGTTGGCTGGTTTATGCAAAAATTTTTTCTTAACTTTTTCTGTCAAGTTTCCCATCCCCATTTACAGGTTTTGACAAGGTGTGCTAAAATCGTTTCGCAGGCGAGAGACAGCCTGCGCCAGGCCGGCGCATTCCGAAGCAGGGACGGGCGGCACGATCACAGACGGGGGGGACAACATCATGGATACATACCAGCGAGACAACTACCAGCGGGATCCTTACCGGCAGGACAGGTACAGGAGCCGCAGCAGATACCGCCAGGAGAGGCTCAGACGCCGGAGGCGGCAGCGTTTCTTCCGTATGCTCCCGTTCGTCCTGCTGATTCTGCTCCTCGGCGGACTGGTGGCAGGGAGCGTTTATCTGGCGGCCCAGAAACTGTTGAATCGCGACGAGACCCAGAGCAGCGCAGACGCCTCTCTTCCCGACAGCTCCTCCGAACCGGCGCTCACAGAGACCGAGCCGACGACCGAGCCGACGACCGAAGCCGTTTCCGCTCTGGTCGACAAACTGCTGGAGGAAGCGGACCTGCTGGCGGCGGGATACGATTACGACGCCGCCATCGAACTTCTGCAGCAGTCCGAATATTACAGTCAGGATGAGCGGATCGCAGCCGCTGTCAATGGATATGAGCAGGTCAAAACGACGCTGCAGCCGGTGGACATCACGACCGTTACCCATGTATTCTTCCACTCCCTGGTCATCGACGAGTCGAAAGCGTTTGATGGGGACGAGGACGAATCCGGTTATAACCAGGTCATGACCACCAAGGACGAATTTTTAAAGATCCTGGATTCCATGTACGAGAAAGGTTATGTGCTGGTGCGCCTCCACGACCTGGCTGCCATGACGACCGACGAGGACGGGACTTCCCATATGAAGCGCGGCACGATCCTGCTGCCGCCGGGCAAAAAAGCGTTCGTCATGTCCCAGGACGACGTCTGCTATTACGAATATATGACCGGAGACGGGTTCGCCAGCCGCATGATCATCGGAGAGGACGGCAAACCGACCTGCGAGATGATCATGGACGACGGTTCCGTGTCCGTAGGTTCCTACGATCTGGTGCCGATCCTGGAAGACTTTATCCAGGAACATCCTGACTTCTCCTATAAGGGGGCGAGGGCCATCATCGCGTTTACCGGCTACCAGGGGATCCTGGGCTACCGGACAGCCGCTTCCTACAGCGACTCTCCCACTTACGAGCAGGACCGCAAGACCGCCGCAGAAGTGGCCCAATGCCTGCGGGACAATGGCTGGGAACTGGCCTCCCACAGCTGGGGGCACCGGGACCTGGGAAATATTTCCTATGAGAATTTCAAGGCTGACTGCGATAAATGGGAAAGGGAAGTGGAATCCCTGATCGGGCCCACCGACATCATCCTCTACCCGTTTGGCGCGGACATCCACGACTGGCACGCCTACAAGCACGACAACGAACGGTTTAATTACCTGAAATCCCTGGGCTTCGACTACTTCTGCAATGTGGACTCGACCCAGTACTGGGTCCAGCTGGGAGACGATTATCTGCGGCAGGGCCGGCGGAACCTGGACGGCTACCGGATGTGGATGGATATCACCGCGGAAGAACGGGAAGCCAAACGAAAGCTGGACGATCTCTTTATGGCAGAGGATGTATTTTCACCCAACCGGCCGACGCCGGTGGTCTGGGAATAAGCGGCCGCAGATCAAGAAAAAACAAAAAATAAGCGCATGAGAAAGGCTCCGAGGTCACCAGAGACCGCGGAGCCTTAATTCCTGGCAGACTCTCGCTACAGGAAGTCCGACCACATTATTGTAATCGCCGCGGATCTCTTTCACATAGGCCGCGAAATATCCCTGGATCCCGTAGGCCCCGGCCTTGTCCATGGGTTCGCCGGTATCCACGTAACGCCCGATCTGGCCCCGCGTCATGGGATAAACTGTAACCTCTGTAACCTCTGAAAAAGTAATCTGCTCTCCAGCTGATAAAAAATACATGGTGACGCCGGTATGGACATGATGGCTCCGCCCCTGGATGGAATCGATCATACGGGCCGCTTCTTCAGTGGAACGTGGCTTCCCCAGGATCCGGCCGTCCACGGCCACCACCGTATCCGCCGCCAAAAGAACGGTTTCGCTTTGCCCGAACCCTGCGCCGTCCTTTTCATGGACGCTAAAACTTTCCAACGTCAGGCGTCCCGGCTCCAGCCGCTTCATCACCTCCGCCGCTTTCCGCACCGACAGTTCTTTCACGATCTCCTCCGGCGTCCCGCTCACTCCGCTCTCATCCGCATGGCTGGGCAGAATCTCCAGGGACAAGCCCACCTGCCGCAAAAGTTCCTGCCGCCGCGGCGAAGCGGAAGCCAGTATGATCTTCAGACTCATTGCATCCTCCTTATTTCAACCGGTTGAACTCCTGGCATCATCACGTTTTTCGTGGGATGCGGAGTTTTAAAAGCTCCTGTTTTCCTGCCCTGCCAGAATGTATCCGGTCATTGCCCGTCCTGTATCCTGTACATTTCGGACGTCCGCCCGTGACAAGAAAGGGGGATGCCGCTCCGGTATGCCGTGGCGTTCTGTCTCGAAACACTTTTCCTGAGACAAACGGCGCGGCCGCATGGCGCAGCACCCCAAATTTACATTGTCTTTACGCCGGAACCACCGGCCAGGTCCGCAGCCGGAACGTATCAAAACCGCTCCACAGCTCCGGAAAAACACCGGCCGTATCCTTAAAACATGGCTTCGTTCTGCGGTCATCGGAAGTGAGATGACACAGCTCCGAAAAAGCGCCGGCCATATCCTTAAAACTGCACGATATCCCGGATCGGTTCGGCTTTCTCCACACTCTCCGCGTACAGTACCGGACCGGTTCCGTCATAATCCTGCCACTCTTCATACTCGATGCGGGCACGGACGCGGACCCACTGGCGGGTCTCCAGGTGCCTGGCCTCCCGCGCCTTGCAGATATAGCCGAGAAACGTCATATCCGCCTCGCAGCAGGTCATGGCCATCCGCCCCGGGACAAAATAGTTTTTGGGGAACTGGGGGGATTTCAGCACCATCCCGGTAAATTCCACCACGCGTCCCCGGTAACGGTCCGGTTTGTCCATGCAGTCGATATACCAGATACCGTAATCTTTCGGCGCGATCCGGATCACATCGGCCGACATGTCATAGGGCAGATCGGCCTCGGAAATCTCCGAGATCTCGCCGTCCTCTCCCTCAAAGACGATCTCCGCCTGATTGTTCATCGCCAGGAGCGTCCGCCGGTAACCCTCCAGATCCTCCACGCCGTCGCAGCGGTTGCAGATGATCAGTTCCGAGTTTCGCACCATCGCGCCCAGAAGCGGCTTCATATTCTTCACATAGAGGTCAAACGTAGAGCCGTCGATGATCGTAACCTGCTGGTACACGGTCCAGTTTTTCGGGATCCGCAGTTCATCCTGGTTCCACATGCCGTTCCACTCCAGCAGCACCCGCTCCGGCTGATATTTAAGTTCCAGCTCGGTCAGCCGCTTCGGGGAGATCTCCTCCATGCTGTCCACCGTGATCATCGTCGTATGGGTATCTTTCAGCAGCTTCGGATCGTACTCCGTGTCGCCCTCCTCGCAGACGATCAGCAGCGTCTTGCCATCGGTCTGAAAATAGTCCTGGCTCATAGTAAACTCCAGAAACTGGGTCTTGCCTGCCTCCAGGAAGCCGTTGATCACAAACAACGGCATCATATCATCCTCGATCATCGGTCCCATAACGTCAACTCCTGCCAAAAGCTTTCTTCAGTTCCTCTTCTTTCAGCTTTGCTCCGATCACGCACACCTTTCCGGTGTAGTCCGGCTTACCCGTGCGGATCTCGATCTCATCCGGCACGATATCAAAATAGAACCACTCTCCGTCATTCTCGCTGGGGATCATGCCCTTGGCGCGGATCACGTCGCCGTAGGCGTTGCCGTTGGCCAGCTCATCCAGGATCTCCTCCAGCTTTTCCTTGCTGCAGGCGCCCACATGCTCCATGCCCCAGCTCTCAAACACCTCATCGGCGTCGTGGCCATGGTGGTGATGATGGTGGTGATGCTCGTGATCATGGTCATGGCCGCAGCAGCACTCGTCTTCGTCGTCATCATCGTGATCATGGTGGTGATGCTCATGCTCATGGTCGTGGCCGCAGCAGCACTCGTCTTCCTCGTCATCATCATCGTGATCATGGTGATGATGCTCGTGCTCGTGCTCGTGATCATGGTCATGGCCGCAGCAGCACTCGTCTTCCTCGCCATCATCGTGATCATGGTGGTGATGCTCATGCTCGTGATCATGGTCATGGCCGCAGCCATATTCCTCTTCGTCGTCATCCTCGTCATGATGATGGTCATGGCCGCAGCAGCACTCGTCTTCCTCATCGTCGTGATGGTGATGATGCTCGTGCCCCTGCTCTTTCATCCGCGCACGTTCCTCCTGCACTTCTTTCATCAGGTCTTCCGCCATGGTGTCCGGCTTCTCGATGATCTCCAGCAGCTGCGCTCCGGTCAGCTGGGCGCAGGGCGTCGTCACCACGGAGGCCGTCTGGTTCAGCTGACGAATCAGCTCTACCGCCTGCTGCACTTTAGCCGCATCCACGACATCGGTCCGGCTCAGCACGACCGTCCCCGCATTCTGGATCTGATTATTGAAGAATTCGCCGAAATTCTTCATATACATCCTGCACTTGGAAGCGTCCACGATGGTCACGGCGCTGTTCAAAGTCACTTCCACCGTCGCCGCCACATCGCGCACCGCTTTCATCACGTCGGAGAGCTTGCCCACGCCGGAGGGTTCGATGATCACCCGGTCCGGTTTGTATTTGGTCAGGACCTCCTCCAGAGACTTGCCGAAATCGCCCACCAGAGAGCAGCAGATGCAGCCGGAATTCATCTCCCGGATCTCGATGCCGGCGTCCTTTAAAAATCCGCCGTCGATGCCGATCTGCCCGAATTCATTCTCGATCAGAACGACCTGCTCGCCTGCGATAGCCTCTTCCAGCAGCTTCTTAATAAATGTAGTCTTGCCCGCTCCGAGGAATCCGGAGACGATATCAATCTTTGTCATGTTCCTCAACCTTCTTTGCTAAAATATTTTCCTAACTTTTTATTTTGTCACAAACTTGCCGCAAAGTCAATAGATAACTACACCTGTCCAGGGTTGTTTCATGAAGCTCATGCACAAAATAAGGGAAGCATTTCTACATCCAGTCAGTTTCCCAACCTTAAAT
>CANQYH010000135.1 GCA_947628025.1 uncultured Lachnospiraceae bacterium
TGGAAGCGGCGCGGAGGCCGGCAGCCGGACGATCCATCCGTTTTGCGGCGTATTCGATGGGGCGGGCCATACGATCCGCGGCCTGCGCATTGCCGCGTCGTCGGCTCCGCTTCAGGAGATCGGGCTTTTCGGCGTGATCGACGGCGGGACTGTGAAAAATCTGAAGATCCTTGACGCGGAGATCAGCGGAACGGGCCGGGCGGCGGTGCTGGCCGGTACGGTTCGGGGAGATGCTGTGGTTTATGGAGTGACGGTTTCCGGCCACGTATCGGCTGCGGACGGCGACGCGGGAGGTATCGCGGCGGTGGCGGACGGCGACGGCGGCAGAGTGACGATCGAAAACTGCAGCGCCGACGGGATCGTGATCCGGGCCGGAGGAACAGACCACTGCGCGGGAGGCATCGCCGGCGTCGTGCGGGACGCCGATCTGGCGGACAACACGGTCAAGACCTGGGAGGGCGGCAGCGACCGCATCCAGGGAGAAGGCTATGTCGGCGGCATTGCGGGCAGCATGGAAGCGGCCAATCTGTATAATTCCTACGTGGACGGCGTGATCGGCGGCAGCGGGAGCCGCGCCGTGGGAGGCATCGTGGGACAGTACCTGAGCGGCAATCTGGTCGTGGCGCGCTTCGCCGGGGATATAGGCCATACCGGCATGGGCGGCGCTTCCTATGAGGGGACTTTCATCGGGACCAGGGACAAGAACCATCCGTTCAGCTACGGCACGGAGCCGGGGGATAATCTGGCCTATCTGTTTGCGGATTCCGAGGCCGCGGCCAGGCAGGTCTCCGGGGCGGATTTTGATGAGGACAATATATTTTACAGGGACGCCCATATCGGCTACTGGCTGGATTACCAGAGGACGTATGTGCTGCTTTCCGGCAATTCCCAGGTACAGCAGAACGACCGGTTCTTCTATGAAGAACTGGAGGACGGCGTGCGCTCCGTGATCACAGGGAAGCTGGATCTGGGCTTTGCGCCGGACGGAAAGGCCGTGGAACAGACGTTCCGGCTGGATCATTTCGCTCCCGGCCAGCAGGGGCAGCCGGTGCGGGGGTATGTCCTTTCGGTGCCCAGGATCGACGCCCGGAACGCCAATGGGACCTATGACACCGACGTGGCGTCTCTGACTGTCATGCCCCAGGGGAATCAGTCCTATTATCGGGCCATTGACAAAAATCATCCGGCGGCGGTAGCGCCCGGCATCACGGTGACGGTCGTGACCGCGCCCAATAACCGGGACGGAAACCGTTATCAGATGGTGCCGGATCCGTCCGGCGGTGTGAAAGCCCCGGTCTACATCAACGACGCGGGCCGTGAGACGCCCATGTCCTATCTGTCGGCGGGAACCTACAGTTTTCGTATGCCGGAACGGGACACGGAGATCAACGCGGAATATGTCAAAGTGACTACGGTATTGACAATGACGCCTGCGGAAACGCAGATCTCCGTGACCCAGATCCGGACGGGCGACAGGAAAAATCCGGATACCGTGACGGAAGTGCGGAACAGCGAGGGGCTGCTGATCGCCCGGTACATCGAGGACGCGCTGGATGAGTCGATCCAGGTACAGCCGGTGCGGATCCACAGCCAGCACAATGTGACCGGCGGGACGGCGGATCCGACCGTTAAATGGTCGGTGGACAACACGGACCTGATTGATCTGGTGTCGGAAGCGGGATACACGGAACAGGACGCCCGGATACTGCCGAATCTTTCGGGGAGTTTTATCCAGGATACGCTGAAAACCCTGGTACAGGCCCAGATCGACGGAGGCTACCAGGAGGCGATCAGCCCAACGGTTTACCAGAAATGGGCGGTCGTTACGGCTTCCTCCAATCCGGAGACCTCGGCGGATCAGGTGGCTGTGTTCGGGAACTGCAAAGTGGGCGTATCGTTCCAGATCCTGGATCGCACGACCCGCCGCGTGGAGGGGATGCAGCTGAATCAGAGCGATCTGCTGCTGACCGTCACGCGCAGGCTGACGGGGGATCGCCTGAAGCCGGAGGAGACGATTCTTTGTTCCGAACCGGTGGTTCTGTCGGCGCTTTTGTATCCGGAGCAGCCATTTTATAAGAATGTTTCCTGGAGGGACCAGGAAAGCGGAGCCGCGCTGGTTCTTACGCCGTCGGGCGATAATGCGTCTCAATGCGCCGTGACGGTCCGGTTTGACGCAAATGGCCTGGCGAATCCCGCCTGGATCCAGAATGTGATCAATGCGGACAACCAGAAACGCAAGGAAGATCCCAACGCGAAGCTGGAGGGGACGGCCGCCCATATGGAGACGGTGACCGCTACGTCGGAGGATCAGACGCACGGGGTAATATCTGCGTCCTGCAAGGTAACGGTGCGTTTTGTCACAGACGACCAGACCGTGATCCAGAATAATGGAAACAGTTCGCCGGGGAGCAGTTCGTCTGGCAGCGGTTCGTCGGGCGGCAGCTCATACGGAAGCGGTTCGTCGGGCGGCAGTTCGTCCGGCAGCAGTTCATCGGGAAGCAGCTCGTCCGGCAGCAAGAAAAATACGTCTGCCGCATCGAAGACCGATGCGGAAAAGAAAGTCGAAGAAAAATCCGCAGAGGCCGGCACGGATGCTGCGGGAGACAAAAATCCCGCGACCGGAGTCTGGACGGCCGTGGTGACCGGCGTCTGGAGCCAGGATGCAGACGGCCGGTGGATATTTGCGGCCGGAGAACATGCCTGCCGCGGCGAGTGGGCCTTTATATTCAACCCGTATGCCGATCCGTCGAAAGGCCAGGCAAACGCGGGATGGTTTTATTTTGACGAGCAGGGCTATATGGCGACGGGATGGAGATGGCTGGCCGGGCCCGACGGTTCGGCGCGTTGCTACTATTTTAATGAAATTTCAGACGGAACGAAAGGGTCGCTTCTGAGAAGTACGGTCACTCCGGACGGTTATCAGGTAAATGATTCCGGGGCGTGGACGGCCGGCGGTAAGGAACAGATCCGGTAAAGCGCACAGGGGAGGGGTCAGGAGATGAGAAACAGGATATATAGAAGAGGAAAGAGGATCCTGGCGGGGGTTCTGGCCGCGGTCTGTTTCTGCATGGCGTTTTTTACGTCTTTTGAAACGAATACGATCGTCAGCCGCGCGTCGACGTTTACAGGGAAGAATATATGGAGCGGCGGAAGCGAAGTGATGTTCGGCCATAAGAGAAATTATCTGTATCGTTGGAGCGACGGTTACCAGATGACGTTCTGCATATCGCCGGGGAAGCATATGGGCAGTGCGGTCGTAGCGAGCGCCAGACGCGTGAATATTGACGACGAGGACATTCCTTATGTCAGGAGCCGGGAAGATTTTAAAAAGCTGGCGCTCATGTGTACCTGGTTTGACCATAACGGTTCGATCTATGCGGACAATGTTACGTATGCGGCTGTTCAGACGGCCGTCTGGGGGATCTTTACGGATGGCTGGGAAAGTGTCGACGATCTGGCGCAGACGGTGGACAGGCATGTACCGGGGGTATATGACAGATGGAAAGACGTCAAGGAGTATGTGGAAAATGAAGACGCGCGGCTGGAGGGGTGTCCGGAGTGGCTGTCGGTCACATCGGACGGCGCGGAACAGAACATGAAGACGATGGAACGGATAGACGGGGTCTGGACCGCGGAGTTTGATATCTCCGCGGTCCCCGAATTGGCGTCGCTGAACTGGAAATTTGACGGGGATGCGGCGGGCTGGTCGCGGAAGATCTCCGGCGGAAAGCTGATCTTTACGTATAACGGGACAGAAGCTTCCACGGTAACTGTTTCCGCTTCGCTGATCGGCAGCCTGGCCGTCTGGGGGAGAAACACCACTTCTCTGACATTTTACATACCGGATGGACCGGCGGACAAGATACAGGCCATGATCGGAGCCGGTCTGGAAGCGCCGAAAGCGTATCTGAAGCTGACGACGGGGGAGATAGCGCCAGAGCCGGAGCCGGAACCAGAGCCGGAGCCCGAACCAGGCCCCGAACCGGAGCCAGGCCCCGAACCGGAGCCAGGACCAGAGCCGGAACCGGAACCTGAGCCCGAACCCGAACCAGAGATCGTAGTTCCTCCGGTACCGGCGGTGGAGATATTCCGGCATAGAGAGACGTTCGTTTCCCATTATCGCGTAAAGCTGGAGAAGTATTGCGCAGAGACGGAGCAGCCCCTGGCGGAGGTCGGGTTCCGGGTATTGGAAGCGATGAGCGGCCGGTCGCTGGATGGGCTGAGCAGCGCCAAAATGAGTCCCAGGCCGGTCCTCTGGGATGATTTTAAGGTCTGCGCGGAGGTAATGACCGACGAAAGCGGATCCATCACGCATACGGATACAAAGCGGTATGAATATGACAGGACGTACTGCGGCGGCCATCCGATGCCGGAGTTTTTGGAGATGCCGGAATATGACGACGGGAAAGACCATTCCGCGGAGATGGAAGCGATCGAGGCGACCAATCAGCAGGTGGAACAGGAATGGCTGGCTCTGATGGAGGCCTGCGAGGAATCGACGGATTTCCATGACGAGGATCCGGAGAAAGCGCTTGCGATGATGCTTAAAGACCGGGAGGAAACCTACGAAGCGTTTATCGGCCTGCGGTATGATTACGCGTTCGAGGAAACGCAGGCCAGATATGGCTATGTGCTTCACGGCCGGCATAACGACGATGCGGCTTCGAAAGTGCTTCGGGTTTCTTCGGTGGAAGCCGGAGGAGAGAGCCAGGTCGTGGAGCGGGAAGTGATCGTCGACGAGTTGGTGGGATATGGTTCGTTTGCCTACGGGAACGACGGCGAGGAAGACGATCGGGAGGAACTGACGGAGAGCGCGGCGTACAGAAAGGCCGCGCTGCAGATGAACGTTTCTTTGGCGACGGCGAGAGCCTGGGAAAAACGGATGGAGCGTTTGGGAATCGTCGTCAAAAAAGTGCCGGCAAGGCCGGCGGATCCGGAGGACAACCCGGAAATGCCGGAAAGCACGTCTATCGCGGACAGGCCGGCGGAGCGGCAGACTGCTGCAGCGGAGACGGGATCGAACGCGAAAGAGAAACAAGAAGCGGAACCTGAACCTCAAAACCGTGAAATGACGGCGACAGGGTCAAATGCGCGCAAAAGCGGCGAAACGGCAGGCACGGCTCCCCAGGATGCGGAATATGGGAATCCGGCGACAGAGTCAAATGCGCGTAAAAGCGGCGAAGCGGCAGTCACGGCTCCCCGGGATGCGGAATATGCGGAATATGGGAATCCGGAGACAGGGTCGGACGCGCGCAAAAGCGGAGAAACGGCAGGCACGGCTCCCCGGGATACAGAATACGAGAATCCGGTGACAGGGTCGGACGCGCGCAAGGGCGGCGAAACGATAAGCGCGGCTCCCCGGGATGCGGAATACGAGAATCCGGCGACAGAGTCAAATGCGCGCAGGACGACGGAACCGGTTCGCAGGGAAGCGGCCGCTTCCGTAAGCGTATACACCTATCAGTTCGCCGACAGAACGGCGCTGGCGGAGGAAGAGCCGGAACCGGACCGTGGGGAGGTCGTGCTGCCGGAACCGGAGCCGGATGATATTGAACCGCTGAGGCCGAAGAAAGATTCCGGCTATACCTCTGCGGTCGTGCAGCTGTACGATCACCGGACCGAGGGCGAGATCCACATCAATAAACGAGATATGGATCTGCTGGCCGGAGAAACGGACGGATACGACAGCTATGGGGAAACTCAGGGCGACGCCACGCTGGAGGGCGCGGTGTACGGCCTGTACGCGGCGGAGGACATCGTTCATCCGGACGGCAAGACCGGCGTCGTTTACCGGGCGGGCGATCTGACGGCCATTGCCGCGACGGACAAAAACGGAGACGCTTCCTTTATGGCCTACACGGAGGAGAGCGATACCAGCAGAAAAGCCGCCAATAAGGACGGGACCTGGATCGGCCATCCGCTGATCGCCGGGCAGTACTATGTGGGCGAGATCGCCCGGTCGGAGGGGTATGAAAAGACGGAGGAACCGGAGCTTTCGGAACTGATCCTGGGCCGTGCGGCGGTCACATCTCCCATGACGCATCCGATCGATATGCACGATGGTTCCTGGCTGGAATTTGACGTGACTTTTGAGGATACGGATGCCGGTTTTGATATCCTGGTCAGCGGAATAGAGGAGGGAGCTGTTTTTTACCGTTCCCGCCTGGAATCGGTCGCCGAGGACGGCAGGGTCGTGGTCGGTTCCCGCCTGGAGCCGACGGGAGAATATGAAAAAGCGGAAGCCGGAGAATACAAAGTGGACGCGGAGGGGAATTATATCCCGAAAAAAGACGCGGAGGGAAATATTCTCTACGACCGTTCCAAGCCGGTGAGCCGGAGCGTATACGCGATGCGCAGGCTGAATTATTATCCGCAGATCCAGGCGGAGCCTGCCGTGGATCCGGTCAAATGGATGGACACGCAGACGGTAGATCTCGATTATGTAAAGAGCGAGGTTAATTCCATCCTGGAGCGGAGCGGATATAACCTGCTGGATGCGGATACCGGTTCCGGCGCGCCCTGGACCGTGATCCCATTAAGCGGAAAGACAAACCAGGAACTGGCGCTGGAGATCCTGACCTGGTTTCAGATGAATCCGTTTTGGGACAGCGGCGCGGTCTGCCGGATCGAAGAAGCGCAGGGAACCCGTCAGGCCGTGATCTTCCATGACTATGTACGCCTGAAAAGCGGCGCGGTCTGCGATCCGCTGACAGGCCGGCTGTATGTGCGGACGCCAGTGACCGTGGAGGATATGGGGGAACGCCATATGTACGCGGTCTATGAGAGTTCGGAATATACGATGAAGAACGGTTACGCTGTGGTGGAATACAGGCGGCAGAAAGAGGGAGCGATCCTGTTTCCCGGCAGGCTGGAGGACTGCCTGGAGACCGCGTATGAACCTCTCTATGAGCAGTACGTGAAGGGAGAGGTGAAGCGGGACGGCGAGGGGAATCCGATCCCGGTCTATCAATGGGAGCCGGTCTACGAGGAAAGGACGCAGACCTCCAGCGAGTATGTGACGGAAAAGCTGGACGCCGAATATGATCCGGCGGTCCGCGGTTACCGGATCCATGTGGATAATATGGTGGACTGGAGCCAGGCCGATGGACCGGTGACGGAGACCTACCGCGTCGAGGTTCCCCAAAAGACGATTCTGGTTGGCGGGGAAGAGATGTTTTACAATGACTATCTGATCCGGATCGCCGGAGTTGGGGCCAGCGCCTTTGCCTCGGCCAGAGATAAGGAGACGGAAAGCCGGATCGCGCGCCTGACCTATCCGGGACAGCTGGCGCCTGTGCAGGACGGAGCCGGGACGCCGGGATACGGTACCAGAGAAACGCCGCTGGGAGTGCAGGAGCGGATCATCGAACAGGCGGTCAAAGTGTTTAAGGACGTGGAGCAGAAAGACGAGGACGGAACCGGCACCGTGCTGGGCAAAGAGGATAATTTCCGTTTTAAGATCTATCTGAAAAGCAATCTGCAGAGGCTTTACCGGACCGAGGACGGGACCGTCGTGTGGCTGGACCGGCGGGGAAACGAGATCGATCCGCTGGTCTGGAAACAGACGTATCCCGGTCTGGTCCCGGCGCTTTTTACGAAGGTACCCCGCAGTACGGATGTGATCTGTAAGGACACGTCTGAGGCGGTCATAGCGAATAAGCGGCTCTATGAACCGGGGCAGGCGACGGCGAATCCGGGCTATACGCCGGTGCTGGAGATGACGGAAAAAATAGTGGCGGACGGCGGAGGGACGCGGACGGTCTGGGTCTGCAACTACGATAAATTTTTCGACGCGCTGGCCGTGGCGAACCATGACGCGTGGGACGACCATTCGCCCACTTATTCTTCCTACCGCCCGCTGGGCAATGCGGTCAACCGCAGCGAACAGGCGGAAGAAAACGCCCGGGTCTCCGATTTGGTCAGGCAGTTCGCCATCGACTGGTATCTGGATGAGGAGGTGGCCGCTATGCCGAAAGACGAGCAGGCTGCCTACGGGGACTGGCTGTACGATGAGGCGCTGGGGCGGGCGATCCGGAAAGCCCAGGATTATCTGAAACCGTTTTTCGCATACGATCTGGACGAGATCTACGCCATCGCCTGGGACGGGGAGGATCATGGCGGAAAGGACCGCGACGATACGACGCTGAGCGCCGGCCAGGAGGCGGAAGCCTATTATTATGGATTGTCCCGGAATCTGCCTTACGGGACCTATGTAGCGGCAGAACAGCAGCCCCGCTACGCCAGCCTTGAGGACTACCGGAACCGTCATTATCGCATCGACGTTCCAAAAGAAGTGGAGGTACCGTC
>CANQYH010000136.1 GCA_947628025.1 uncultured Lachnospiraceae bacterium
GGCGGAGCTGGACATGGATTTCATGGAAGCGCTGGCGGAGCTGTACCCCACCTGCCGGGCATTTTATTTTGAGAACTGCGGCAGGCTGTATACAGCGAAAGCCATCCGCAGGCACAAGGTCCCCCGGGAAGACCGTTATATTTATTTTGGGATCAACGTCCGTTTTTTCCGGATCAGCGGGACGAAAGATTATATGGTAGATACGGTAGGCATGGGCACCCTGTTCCTGCCGGACATCCAGTACCATTTCCATACGATGGACCCGGCCCTGGTGGTGGGGCACGCCTGCAACCTGGCGATCTATATCCTGCAGAACGATAATCCCATCGAGTCGGGGGAGACGGTAGACGGCGTCGAGGACGGCCGGATGAGCAGCGACGTCCAGTGGGAGTGCAGATATGAAGAATCCCTGATCCAGCCTGCCAGGGAAGTCCTGGATGTGCGTATGGGAGAATACGCGGCCGGGATCAGGGACGACTGAGCATATAAATTGAGAAAAAATAATTGGCAGGGGTAAGGCAGGGGTGCAACGCCAAAGGGAGCTGCCAAAACACCCCAGCAACTCCCAGTAAATTTAAGGGTTTTATATTGTTACACATTAAACCGGAAAAGGATCACGTCGCCGTCCTGGACGACATAATCCTTGCCCTCCAGACGGACCAGGCCTTTTTCTCTGGCCGCGGCATAGGCGCCGCAGTCTAGGAGGTCCTGATAATTGACTACTTCGGCACGGATGAAGCCTCTCTCGAAGTCGGAATGGATCTTTCCGGCGGCCTGGGGGGCTTTCGTGCCTTTTTTGATGGTCCAGGCCCTGGTCTCGTCCTCGCCGGAGGTCAGAAAGCTCAGAAGCCCCAGCAGGTCGTAGCTGGCGGCGATCAGTTTCTCCAGGCCGGATTCTTTCAGGCCCAGGTCCTCCAGGAACATGGCTTTCTCTTCCTCTTCCAGCTCCGCGATCTCCTCCTCGATCTGGGCGCAGATTACAAAGACCTGGGAACCGTGCTCCTTGGCGAACGCGCGGACTTTCTGCACATGGGGGTTGGAAGCGCCGTCGTCGCTCAGATCGTCCTCGCCGACGTTCGCCGCGAAGATCACCGGCTTATAGGTCAGCAGGTTCAGGCCCGCCAGGATCGCCTGCTGGTCCTCGTCCCCGCAGACGAACGAGCGGGCGGGAAGGCCGTTTTCCAGATGTTCCTTGACGGCTTTCAAAAGCTCCGCCTCTTTCGCCAGGGACTTGTCGTTGAACGCGCTTTTGACGGTTTTGGAAAGGCGGCGCTCCAGGACTTCCAGGTCCGCGAAGATCAGTTCCAGGTCGATGGTCTCGATGTCCCGCAGCGGGTCGATGCTGCCGTCGACGTGGATCACGTTGCTGTCCTCAAAGCAGCGGACCACATGGACGATGGCGTCCACCTCGCGGATGTGGGAGAGGAACTGGTTGCCCAGGCCCTCGCCTTTGGACGCGCCCTTGACCAGGCCCGCGATGTCCACGAACTCGATCACGGCTGGCGTGACCTTTTTGGAATGGTAGAGATCGCCCAAAAGCTTCAGGCGCGGGTCGGGAACGGCCACGACGCCCACGTTCGGGTCGATGGTGCAGAACGGATAGTTGGCGGACTCGGCGCCCGCCTTGGTCAAGGAGTTAAATAAAGTGCTTTTGCCTACGTTTGGGAGGCCGACGATGCCCAATTTCATGGTAAATATCCTCTTTCCTCTGAGTGATTCTATGGCTGCTCGTTTTTGCGGAGGGAACCCGTCCCGCAAAAACGAATGGAAGATCATGGCCGCAGCCGGTTCAGTCTGCCATAAGTCTAGCACAAAAAGGCGCGGTTTGTCACTATCTATTTTGCGGTTTTTCGTTTGCCTTTTCAATAGGAAACGGCGCACCGGACACCCCCTGTCGAACGCTGGCATAAACTGTCGGTCGAATATCATTGCTTTTTCGGGTATTTAGGGGTAAAATGAAAGTAATTTTCGGAGAAAGGATCATTGCATATTATGATTACTGCGACAGACCTGCGCTTTGTGCATCTGGGGATCGCCATAGAACATCTGCAGAACAGTATTTCGGTATTCGGTTTCCGGATCGCTTTTTATGGGATCATCATCGGCTGCGGGATGCTGGCGGGGCTCTGGGTGGCCCGCCGGGACGCCAAACGGAGAGGGCAGGACCCGGAGCTTTACACGGACTTTGCGATCTATGCGATCATTTTTGCCATCATCGGCGCCAGGATCTATTATGTGGCGTTCGAGTGGGACGCCTATAAGGACCAGCTGCTGGAGATCTTCAATATCCGCGCTGGGGGCCTGGCGATCTACGGCGGCGTGATCGGCGGCGTGCTGACGCTTCTGGTCTTCTGCCGCCTGCGGAAACAGTCGTTCCGTTCCATGGGGGACACGGCCTGTCTGGGACTGATCACGGGCCAGATCATCGGACGGTGGGGAAATTTCTTCAACTGCGAGGCGTTCGGGGGCTATACGGACAATCTGTTTGCCATGCGGATCCGTCGCGCGATCGTCAACCCGTCCATGATCTCGCAGGAGCTTCTGGACCATCTGATCGTGGAGGACGGGATCGAGTACATCCAGGTACACCCGACGTTTCTCTATGAGTCCATGTGGAACCTGGCGCTGCTTCTGTTTATGCTCTGGTACCGAAAATACAAAAAATTTGACGGAGAGATGATCTGTATCTATCTGTTGGGTTATGGTCTGGGACGGTTCTGGATCGAGGGTCTGAGGACGGACCAGCTGATACTGTTTGGGACGGGCATAGCGGTGTCCCAGGCGTTGTCCATGGTTCTGGTAGCGGCGTCGGCCCTGGCGCTGATTGCCGGACATCGGAAGTTGAGACGGACAAAAAACGAATAAGGAGGAGGAAGCATGGACAAACCTACGCGTGAGGAACTGGTGCAAAGCATCGAGAGCGCCAGGGAGAAACTGAACCGGAGCATCGATGAGAGGAGGAAGTACGAGGAGATATATCAGAACAGCATAGAGTTGGACGCGTTGATCGAACAATATATTGTATCCGAATTTTAGATGCAACAACATCTGGAAGCAGCTGCGAAAGCCCGCGGCTGCTTCATTTTTTTTAATATTTTTTTACAGATTTCCCTTGCTATTTTGGTTTTTTTATACTAGAATAAATCTACACGAAGTGGGAGTTTGTGGGTATTTGTGGTACTAAGTGGTAGAGATTCTACATTCGATGACAGGTGACGGTATGGGATTTATAGGCGAGTACAACCACACGGTTGATACAAAAGGCAGAGTTGTTGTCCCATCCGGCTTCCGGGAACAATTAGGCGACGAGTTCATTGTTACGAGGGGGCTGGAGCACTGCCTTTATGCCTATCACCCGGAGGAATGGACCCGCGTCGAGCAGAGCCTGTCCGAGCTCCCGTCTTCGAAAGAGAACCGCAAGCTGTCCAGGTTCTTCCTGTCGGGGGCTGTCCGCTGCGAGGTGGACAAGCAGGGCAGAATCCTGCTTCCCTCCGTACTCCGGGAATACGCGCGGATCGATAAGGACGCCGTGCTGGTGGGCAATAACCGCCATATGGAGATCTGGGATAAGGACGCCTGGACGGATTACAACGATTATGACAATGTGGAAGAGATCGCCGAAAAAGTGGCAGACAGGTTGAACCTATGATGTTTGAGCATAAATCGGTACTGCTGCATGAAACGGTGGACAGCCTGCAGGTCCGGCCGGACGGGATCTACGTGGACGGGACCCTGGGGGGCGGGGGACACGCGTTTGAGGTCTGCAGCCGCCTGGGGGACGGCGGGATGCTGATCGGGATCGATCAGGACGCCGACGCCATAGAGGCCGCCGGGGAGAGGCTGCGGCCGTTTGGAGAGAAAGTCCGCATCGTCCGCAGCAATTACGAGCGGATGGCCGAGGTGCTGGAAGAACTGGGGATCCGGCAGGCGGACGGGATCTATCTGGATCTGGGCGTTTCTTCCTATCAGTTCGATACGGCGGAGAGGGGCTTCTCCTACCGGGAGGACGCGCCTCTGGATATGCGGATGGACCGCCGCCAGTCGCTGACCGCCGCGGACGTGGTCAACGGGTACAGCGAGTCGGAGCTTTACCGGGTCATCCGGGATTACGGCGAAGAGAAGTTCGCGAAAAACATTGCGAAGCACATCGTTTCGGAGAGGCAGAAAAAACCGTACGCGACTACGCTGGAACTGGCGGAGACCGTCAAAGCCTCGATCCCGATGAAGATGCGGGCGGAGGGCGGCCATCCGGCCAAACGGACGTTCCAGGCGCTCCGCATTGAGGTGAACCGGGAACTGGAGGTGCTGGAGCGCTCCATCGATACGATGATCGGCCTGTTAAAGCCGGGAGGGCGGCTGAGCATCATCACGTTCCACTCCCTGGAGGACCGGATCGTCAAGACCCGTTTCCGGGAAAATGAAAACCCATGTGTCTGCCCGCCGGATTTCCCGGTCTGCGTGTGCGGCAGGAAGAGCAGGGGCAGGGTGATCACCCGCCGTCCGGTGGTTCCGGGGGCGGAGGAGATAGAAGAAAACAAGCGGTGCAGGAGCGCAAAGCTGAGAGTGTTCGAGGCGGCGCCCTGACGGCATGGAAAGGAGAATCATTATGGCAGCCACGAGGACGACGCAGGCGAGAGCCGCTCAGAGACAGGTACAGAAGAATACGAGGCGGTACGCGCAGGAGCAGGAATATATTCACGGGAATACCGTGCGGAAACTGGCTCCGGCCCAGGAGCCTGGACGTCATCCGAAAAGGGAGCCTCACAGGGAACCGCAGCGCCGCCAGCGGCAGCATGTGGATTACGGGACGCTTCGCCGTAACCAGGAGAAAGCCCTGCAGGTCGATCTGCCGTATGTGGTCATGCTGGTCATCGCTTCCTGCTTTACGCTTTATATCTGCGTCAATTACCTGCATATTCAGGCGGACATCAACGCCCGCATGAACAATATCAAGGTTCTGGAGCAGACGATCGAGACACTGAAGTCTGAGAATGACGCGGCGGAAACGCGGATCAACGCCAGCGTGGATCTGGAGCATGTATACCGGGTGGCGACGGAGGAGCTGGGTATGGTATACGCGGGCAAGGATCAGGTCATTCTGTATAATAAGACGGAAAGTGAGTATGTAAGACAAAATGAGGACATCCCACAATACTAAGAGACAAAAGAGGGTATTCCAACGATATATGCAGGAAAAGCTGGCGATCACCGTGGTTGTGATTATGCTGGCTTTACTTGCGCTTGGAATCGTGCTCTACCGTATCGTGGACGAGAACAATGAAGAATATACGAAGATCGTGCTGACGCAGCGTTCCAATTACGACAGCCGGGTCATCCCTTACCGGCGGGGCGATATCGTGGACCGCAACGGCACCTATCTGGCGACCAGCGAAAAAGTTTACAACGTGATCATCGACGCCAGGCAGATCTTTTCCAGCGAGAAGAACCTGTATCTGGACACGACGGTGGACGCGCTGGTCCAGTGTTTCGGTTACGACAGGGCGGCGCTTCTGGAGACTCTGAACGAGAGAAAGGATTCTCCTTATATCCGGTACGAGCGCCGTATTTCCTATGAAAAGAAAGAAGAATTTGAGAAGCTGGAGCAGGAGATCAACAAAGCGAACCAGGCCGCGGAAAAGGAAGAACGGGTATATGGCGTCTGGTTCGAGGAAGAATACCACAGGCTTTATCCTTACGGGACCCTGGCCTGCAACGTGATCGGCTTTACCAGCAGCGACGGGACCGTCGGCAACGGCGGGATCGAGCAGTACTATAACGAGATGCTGATCGGCAACAACGGCCGCGAATACGGCTACCTCAACGACGAGTCCAACAAGGAGATCGTCATCAAACCGGCCCAGAACGGCTATAAGGTGGTATCTACCCTGGACGCCAATGTCCAGACCATGGTGGAGCGGCGCATCGATCAGTGGATGTCGGAAACGGGCAGCGAGCATATCGGGGTCATCGTCATGGATCCCAACAACGGCGAGATCCTGGCCATGGCCGATGAAAAGAAATTTGATCTGAACAATCCCAGGGATTTGTCCGGTCTCTATACGGAAGAGGAGATCGCGGCTATGGATTCCACCCAGCAGGTGGAGGCCATGAGCCAGATGTGGCGGAATTTCTGCGTCAGCGATACCTACGAGCCGGGTTCGGTAGCCAAGATCCTGACCATTGCCGCCGGGCTGGAGGAAAACCTGATCTCTCCGGCCAATCATTTTGTATGCGACGGCTACCAGTATGTGGGCGGCTTCAATATCAAGTGCACCGCGTACAGCCGGGGCGGGCACGGCGACCTGAGCCTGGAGGAAGTGCTGATGCAGTCCTGCAACGACGCGCTGATGCAGATCGCCGCCATCGAGGGAAAGACCGTATTTACCAAATATCAGAGAATGTTTAATATCGGCGCCAAGACCGGCATCGACCTGCCGGGCGAGGCTTCCGCGTCCACGCTGATCTACCGGGAGGACAATATGAATCCCTCCGCGCTGGCGACCAATTCATTCGGTCAGAATTTCAACTGCACGATGGTGCAGATGGCGTCGGCCGTGGCCTCCGTGATCAACGGCGGCTACTATTACGAGCCCCATGTGGTGAAGCAGATCCTCAATGAGAACGGATCCGTGGTCGAGAAGAACGACGGTGTCCTGGTGCGGGAGACCGTGTCCGAATCGACGACCCGCTTTATCAACGAGGCCCTGCGCCGGACCGTGGCAGACGGCACCGGCAAGGCCGCCCAGGTGGAAGGCTACCAGATCGGCGGCAAGACCGGCACGGCGGAGAAAGTCGGGCGCAACCATGAAGATTATCTGGTTTCTTTCTGCGGTTTCGCGCCTACCGAGGATCCGCAGGTCATGGTCTACGTGGCCATCGATGAGCCCCATGTGGATGACCAGGCCCACAGTACCTTTGCCAGCGGCGTATTCTCCCAGATCATGGGGGACATTCTTCCTTATCTGAATATATTCCCCGAGGGGGACGTACAGATCGTAACGCCCCTGCTCCCGTCCGACGGTTCCCAGACAGACGCGGACGGGACCGGAAACAGCGAGGACGGAAACGGGGAGAGCGGGAACGGCGAGGGCGAAAGCCAGCCGGAGACCGGAGAGACCTCCGCTTCCCGGCCCCAGGTCTATGAGACGGAAGAGTATGTGCCGCAGGAGACCGGCGAGGACGGCTCCAATGTCTCTTCCGGCATCCCCAATATGCTTCCCACCGGAGGCACGGAGGAGGAATAAAACGGGACCCGTCATAAACGAAGGTTCGGTTCATATATTGTAATAATGACGCCAGGAGGTTGGCCTGTGAACCGAAACCTGAGCTGCCACAGAGGCAGGACCTTTTTCGTGTGCCTGACCGGATGTTTGCTGATGCTGGCGCTGACCGGCCGGCTCGGCTATCTGATGGTCTGCCGTTCCGAGTATTACAGCCAGCTGGCCGACGACCTGCACCAGCGGGAGCGGACGATCAAGGCGGCCAGAGGGCGCATCCTGGACCGCAACGGCACGGTCATCGCCGATAACCGGACCGTCTGTACCATTTCCGTGATCCATAACCAGATCCGCGATCCGGACCGGGTGACGGAGGTGCTTTCCCGGGAGCTGGGGCTTTCGGAGGAAAAGGTGCGGGCCAAGGTGGATAAGTACAGTTCCCGCGAGATCGTGGGGACCAATATCGATAAAGAGCTGGGTGACCGCATCCGCGATTACCGCCTGGACGGCGTGAAAGTGGATGAAGATTATAAACGCTATTATCCCTTTGACAGCCTGGCTTCCAAGGTGCTGGGCTTTACGGGAGGCGACAACCAGGGCATCATCGGCCTGGAGGTCCGCTATGAGGAATATTTGAAAGGACAGAACGGCGTCATCCTCACGATGGCCGACGCGGCCGGCGTCGAGCTGGAAAACGCGTTCGAGGAGAGGATCGAGCCCATAGCGGGAGCGGACCTGACCGTCAGCCTGGATGTGAACATCCAGACCTACGCGCAGCAGGCGGCGCTGAAAGTCATGGAAGAGAAAAACGCCAACCGGGTGTCGGTCATTGTTATGAATCCGCAAAATGGGGAAATACTGGCTATGGTGAACGTGCCGGAGTTCAATTTAAACGATCCCTTTACGCTGAATGCGGAGCCGGAGGAGGGCAGCAGCCTTTCTCAGCAGGACCTGCTGAACCAGATGTGGCGGAACCCCTCGATCAACGACACCTACGAGCCGGGGTCCACCTTCAAGATCATCACGGCGGCGGCCGGGCTGGAGGCGGGAGTCGTGGGACTGAACGATACGTTCTCCTGTCCGGGCTTTC
>CANQYH010000137.1 GCA_947628025.1 uncultured Lachnospiraceae bacterium
GCTGCTTCACGACGATGATCGCGAAAACGCCGCCCAGGCACGGGATCCACACCGGGATCTCCGGCGGCATGTTCAGCCCCAGGATCAGGCCGGTCACGACCGCGGACAGGTCCCCGATGGTCACGGGCTTATTGAGAAGCCGTTCGTATAAATATTCGCTGACCACGCAGCTTAATACCGTCAGGATCAGTACCAGCGCCGCATGGACGCCGAACTGCCATACGCCGAATACAGCCGCCGGGATCATGGCGATGATCACGTCGCCCATCAGATTGGACGTGACCACATCGCTCCGCACATGGGGCGATGAAGAAACATTTAATAATTTGCTCATATCTACCCCTCCTCTTATTTTCTGCGCGCTGCGGCCACGGCTTTGCGCATCTCTTTGAACGACTGGGTCAGCGGCTTCCGGGCCGGGCAAATGTATGAGCAGCAGCCGCACTCGCAGCACTCCATGCCGTTCAGCTTCACGAAAGCGTCCAGGTCATGGCGCAGCGCGGTCTTATAGAGTTTCTGCGGCACCACATGTCCCGGACAGACCGACACACAGCGGCCGCAGCGGATGCAGGCCGTCGGCTCCATCTCCGCCACCGAGTCGTGGCTCAAGCAGGTCAGAGAGGATGAGGTCTTCGCCACCGGGATCGTCAGGTCAAACAGCGCCTGTCCCATCATGGGGCCTCCGGAGATCACTTTCTCCGGCTCGGTCTTAAAGCCGCCCGCCGCGTCGATCAGCTCCTGATAGCAGGTGCCCAGACGGACGCTGTAATTCTTCGGATGGGCGATCGCGTCTCCGGTCACGGTCACCGTCTTGGTCAGAAGCGGCGTGCCCTTGACCACCGCCATGTAAATCGCCGCCGCCGTGTCCACATTATCCACGATGCAGCCCACGTCCGCCGGGAGCATCGAAGAATTGATCTTCCGCCCCGTCACCGCGTAGATCAGCGTACGCTCGCCGCCCTGCGGGTACTTGGTCTTCAGCGGACATACCTCGATGCGGGGCTCGCTTTTCACCAGCTCCGTCATCTTTTTAATGGCCTCCGGCTTATTGTTCTCGATGCCGATCACGCCTTTGGCCCCGTCAAACAGCTTCAGGATCACTTTCAGGCCGCCGATCACTTTTTCCGGCTCCTCGATCATCCGGCGGTAGTCGCTGGTCAGATACGGCTCGCACTCCGCGCCGTTGATGATCACATAGTCGATCTTCTCCGGAGCTTTCGGGGAGAGCTTAACGTGGGTCGGGAAACCCGCGCCTCCCAGTCCCACGATCCCGGCCTCTTTCACCAGGTTCAGGATCTCCTCCTTAGTCAAGGTCTCCGGATCTCTCTCCTGCCCCAGCCCCTCGACCGGAGTATACTTCCCGTCGTTGGTCACGACGATCGAATCCACCATGGCGCCGCCGGCCGTCCTGCGCTTTTCAACGGTCTTCACCGTACCGGACACGGACGAAAGCACCGGAGCGGACACGAATCCGCCGGCCTCGGCGATCTTCTGCCCCACCAGGACCTGATCTCCTTTTTTCACCAGGGCTTTCGCAGGCGCGCCGATATGCTGGGACAATGGGTACACCAGCTCCCCGACCGGCCAAAGCTCTTCGATCGGCTGATTTTCCGACAGCTCTTTCCCCTCGTACGGGTGAATGCCGCCAACAAATGTTGCCAATCCCATTCTCAACCTACCCCTCTTTCTTTGATTTTCGCGGCGCCCCGGCCTTTTTAAAGGGGAAACCGCGGAATTTTGTATAAATATACTGCAGAAACTGACAAAAATACTGCCTTACGACTAATATAACATAAAATATGTATTCCGGCAATTACAAAAACAAATACATATTGTATACATGATTTTCTATACCTTTGGGAATGCGGCAATCGTTTTCCGCCGCCAGGGACGAATGTACGTTAAAAACGTCCCTGCCCGGATCATTTCTCAGCCGTAGCGGCCGCGCTTCCCGATAAAGACGGCCACGGACCGGGGCCGCATGATAAAATTCCCGACCACATGGACCGCCTGGCGCTCGTCATAGCAGTACTGTCCGTTTCCGTTCCCGGACGTATTGACGCAGAGGTACCATTTGATCCGGCTGTGAGTATTGGGAAGCGTGATCGACACATTCTCCCAATAGGTATTGACCGCCAGATAGACCAGATCGTCCTTTCCCGTCTCCTTATCATAGCCCGCGAAGCTGATGCCGAACGTCCGCGTGTCCGGCGGCAGGTCCGTGATCTCCGCCGCCACGTCGTGCGCGTGCATCGGCGGCATCCCGCAGATGGCGTCCGGCAGCTTCTTGCGGATGACCGGGTGCCGCTTACGGAACGCGATCATGTATTTCACGAACTCGAACAGCTCCCTGTTCTTCTCCAGATAGCTCCAGTCCAGCCAGGAGATCTCGTTGTCCTGGCAGTACGCGTTGTTGTTGCCGAACTGGGTATTGCCGAACTCGTCGCCCGCCAGAAACATCGGCGTGCCGCGGCTGCACATCAGGACAGCGAACGCGTTGCGGATCATCCGGTAGCGCAGGCTGAGTACCTGGGGATCGTCCGTCTCTCCCTCCGCGCCGCAGTTCCAGCTCCGGTTGTCGCCCGCGCCGTCCGTATTGTTCCAGCCGTTGGCCTCGTTGTGCTTCTCGTTGTAGGAATAGAGATCGTACATGGTGAAGCCGTCGTGGCAGGTCAGGAAATTGACGCAGGAATTGTAGCCGGCGTAATTGTCGTTCCCGTCGGAATAAAAACCTCCGTACATGTCGCCGGAGCCGCAGATGCTCCAGGCCGCCTCCCAGCTGTGCCAGTTCTCACCCTTTAAGAATCCGCGGACCGTGTCCCGGTAACGGCCGTTCCACTCGGCCCAGCGCTTGCTGGCAGGGAATTTGCCCACCTGATAGAGTCCGCCCGCGTCCCAGGCCTCGGCGATCAGCTTCACATTGCCCAGCACCGGATCATAGGCCAGAGCCTCCAGAAGCGGCGGCTCATTTAAGGGGGAACCGTCCTCGTTGCGCCCCAGGATGCTGGCCAGGTCGAACCGGAACCCGTCCACCCGGTAGCTGATGGTCCAGTACCGCAGGCAGTCCAGGATCAGGCGGCGGACCACCGGCTGGTTGCAGTTTAAGGTATTGCCGCAGCCGCTGAAATTGTAGTAATAGCCCTCCGGCGTCAGCATGTAGTAGATCTTATTGTCGATGCCCTTGAAACAGAATGTGGAACCGCTCTCATTGCCCTCGGCGGTGTGATTGAACACCACGTCCAGTATGACCTCGATCCCGTTGTCATGGAGCTCCTTGATCAGCATCTTCAGCTCGGTCCCCTCCCGGTGGTGCTCGCGGGTCGAGGCGTAGCTGGTATTGGGCGCGAAAAAGCACACAGGATTGTAGCCCCAGTATTCCAGCAGGCGCCTGCCGTCCGCCTGACGGGCATTGACCGTCTCGTCGAACTCAAAGATCGGCATCAGCTCCACCGCGTTGACGCCCAGCTCCTTTAGATAAGGAATCTTCTCGATCAGCCCGGCAAACGTCCCCCTGTGGCGGACGCCGGAGGACTCGTGCATCGTAAAACCGCGCACATGGAGCTCGTAAATGATCAGCTCGCTCATTTTTTTCGTAGACTGGGGCATGTCGCCCCACTCGAATGTATCGCGAACCACCCTGGCATGATAACCGGTCCCGGTTTCTCTCACGCCCCAGAGACCCTGGCCGGTGACCGCCTTGGCGTAAGGATCCAGCAGGATCTTGCTTTTATCGAAGCGGTGGCCTTTCGCCGGGTCCCAGGGACCGTCGACCCGGTACGCATACTCAAATTCATCGTGCTTCAGCCCGAAGACCAGCATGGAATAAACGTTGCCGATCTTATATTTTTCCGGAAACGGCAGGACGGCGAACGGCTCGCTCTCGCCCCTGCGGAACAAAAGCAGCTCCACACAGGTTCCCTGGACCGTGTAAAAAGTAAAATTAACGCCGACGGCCAGCGACGTGGCGCCGTTCATATCATAAAAACCGGGACGCACCGGATACCCGGCGATGATGTCCATAGGCCGGATGGACACGGAATAGTCCATCTGTTCATAGCGGTGGGGGGATGATTCCATATATTATAAGCCTCCTCGGTGCGGTATTCTCATCCGTCTGTCCGGGACAATGCAAAATCCCGCCGACAGGCTCTATTATATTATGCGGCATAGCGTACGTCAAATGGTATTTTTATACCAAATTGCGGGGAGTACGGAATGAACGGGAAATCCGTTTATGCGCTCAAAAAAAGAAGCGGCCATCCGCCGTTTTTCAGGCCGGACAGCCGCTTCCCATTCGTTTTTATTCTCTGCGTTTTTATCCTCTGCGTTTTTATTCTCTGTGACGAACATCCGCCTCCTGCTTCGCTGACCGTACTCCGCTCACGGTTCCTGCCGAATGAACGCTTTGTGACGCGCTACTGTTTCCAGATTACAACCATCCCGCAATTTCCGCAGGTTCATCTCAGGTGAAAACTCGCCGCCAATTTACTGCCTCCAGACTCCGTCCTGACCGACATAGCACCCGTCGGGCGTGTACGCGTTCGTCAGCATCGCTCCGTCCGCTCCCAGGTAGTACCACGATCCGCTGCCCGGATCCTGCAGCCACTGGTCTTTCAGCATATAGCCGTCGGCCCCCATATAGTACCAGAGGAACGTTTTGGGATCCTGGTACCAATGGTTTTTCATGAATGTGCCGTCGCCGTAGCCGATCCACCAGCCCCTGCTGTCGCTCTTCCAGATTCCGGAATCTTCCGTCACAGGGCAAGTCATCGCCTCCCCGAACATCCCCGCTTTCCGCTCCGCGTATCCGGCCGCCGGAGACAACTCGTCCAGCTTTTCCAGTTCGCCCGCCAGGAAATCGACTTTCTGCGCCCGATCCGACCGGTTATACGCCCCGCTCTCGTAATACTGCTTCATATTCTCATACTGCACCACAGTCAGGGAACGGGCCAGCTCAAACAGGTTCACGTACCGCTCGACCTCCTCCGCGGTCACGTTCCCGTCCTGCAGCGCCTGCCCCGCCCTGCGCAGGGCCGTGATCGCGTTGGTCCGCAGCCATACGCTGTCCACGATCTTGTCCGCCGCGGAGACGGAATCCAGTTTCCCTAACGTCATGTCCATCAGACTCTGGGCGGTCCCGAAGCCGGTGCCCGCCAGCTTGTCCGCCAGTTTCAGCGCCATTTCCGAAAGGGTCCCGTCTGACGGTACCGAGAACGAAAATCTCTCAATACCTGTCAAATACTCCTGCCATCCGTCAACTGTGCTCATGATTTCCATCCCAATGTCAAAAAGGCTGGCCGCGTTTTTCGTCTCATATTCATTCAGCAGTTCGTCGACCGCTTTCCGCATAGCGCTTCCCTCGGAGAACGCGGACCGGATCGCTTCCAGATAAGCAGTATTCTGCGCATAGTCAGTAAACAGCTGCTCCAGATCGCCGCCTATGGATATGGCGGAGCTGACCGTCCCCAGAACATTATTGACCAGCTCCGCGGAATTTTTCACTTCATTGGCAGATATCAGCGACGTCCAGTCCGTCGTTTCCGGTTTTCTCCTGCCGCTCATTACATCCGACCAGTAATTTTCTATTTTACTCCCAAACGTATCTTTCAGGTATCCGGTCAGTTCGTCGCTGCCTTTCAGGATCCATTTTTCCGCCGTGCTGGCCTTGATCGTCGAAGCGTTGTCAAACCTTTCCTCCAGAATGTCTTTCAGCACCGCCTTGTTGGCCGCCGTATCATTCATATAGGCCTCGGTCACCGCGTCAATGTAATTGTTCGACTTGCCGGTCACCACGTCCCACAGCCCCGCGGCCATCGCGCCGAACGCCTGCGTGAAGTTCGCAAACGAATGTCCTATCTTCGTCCACTCGTCCAAGTCATCCGCGAATGTCACCGCAAACCCATAGCTGGCCAGCGTGTCCGCCACATTCTGGCTCTTCCAGTAAGCGGTCAGCATGGCGGGGTCCATCTTCGCGCCGTCAGAATAGAACGCCCAGCCGCCGTTTTCGAAGCGGACCTCGATCTCGGAATCTGCGGCTGTGTGGCTGGGACTGCCGGAGTTGCTGAGACTACTGGAAGCGCTGTCAGAAAGGTCCGGTACTTCCAGGCCCCGCAGGACCGGATAGGGGTAGGAACCGCTTCCCATCTGCCATACGTTTTCGAAATCGAAGCCTGCGAAACTGGACTGCTGCTGCATGGCGGCGGGGGTGAGTTGGACGCAGGTGTCGGTGACGGTATCGTATTTCAATGCGCCCAGGCCGGGGAGATCGGAATTGGAGTAGTAACAGTTTTCCGGGTTGTTCTGGGATGGGTAACCGCCGGTGATGCCGCCGATATTCAGATATTCGGTTTGGTCTTTTGTTGTAGCCTGAGCTTCTGCTGTAGCTGATAGAGATCCAACGTTATAACAGTTACTGATTTTTCCAAGATAAGCATGGTCATCTATATTACCAAGTGTATACCCTCCCATTCCCACAATACCTCCTACTCCTATAGTTGCCGTCGCCCAACCTATCCAACCAGAATACTTCACCGTCTGCACAGCCCGGGCAGAGCCGATTATATCTCCAGCGTTATAACAGTTCAAGATATTATCTATGGAGACACCACCTAAAATCCCCCCTAAGTGGCACCCTGCAAATGCCCCTTGATAGCCACCCAATCCTTTCCTATCAACTACCACAATATTATACGCATCTCCAATAATCGAACCATAGTTTGCACAAAACTGTATTTCATCGCCGCCTCCGATACTTGCCTCTCCCTCTATCCCTCCTATCTTAACTTCTCTAACTTCACATGCAGAATTAGGATTTCCTCTAAGCGTTCCTGTATTTATACAATAACTTATCTTGCACGAACCATACCCAACAATACCTCCCATAAGGAGACTTTTAGCTGTTGCAGTAATATTAGCCCCTGAGCAGCATCTGCTTATGTGCGTACCATAAGACTCATGCCCGATAAAACCACCCACTTCAACGATCATATTAGGGCATTGAACATCTATCTCTCCATTACGCACCGTACAGTTTACTATATTATCGTAACCGTACACATGACTATTAAAATATCCTGTCAGCGTCCCCACACGCGCCCAGCCTTCATTTACATTATTACTAACTTCTATATTAACATTTGAAAATGTCAGATTTTTTATAAATCCCTTATCAATCCCGCCAAATAATCCAACATACAAGTACGAAATATTTTTATTATTCGAAGTAATATTAGAAGTGATACTAATAGTAAGATTTTTTATCTCATGACCATTCCCATCCAAGGAACCACTAAACATCTTCTCCCCATATTTCCCCCCAATCGGCTCCCAGTTGATCCCCGCCAGGTCGATATCATTCATCAGAATATAGTTCCCACTCATGTTGTTTTCAATATTCCGCAGATCCTCCGCTGTGTAGATCGGGATCCATTCCTCTTCCGTTTCCGCCGCATAGACGACCCCCGCCGTAGGCACCCATTCCCACGCCAGAAACCCAGCCGCTGCCTGCATCAGCATACATAACGCCAACACCCATGCCAGCCGCCGTTTCCCGGTTCCTTTCGCCGCCTGTTTCGTTGCTGCCGCCCATCCCTCTGTCTGTTGTTTCCTGCTCCTCTCTGCTGCCTGCCCCGCCGTCTTCTCCTTCCTGTTCCTCTCTGCCGTCCATCCCGCCGCCTGTCGTTTCGCTGCCGCTTCCATTTTCTCCCAAGCCGTCTGTCTCTTTACCTCCGCATACTCCGCCAACATTTGCCTCGCCGCTGCCGCCCATTTCTCCGCCATCCGCTTCATCGATTTTCCTCCTCGTATCCAATTTGCCAAACTCAACCGGAAGAAAATCAAAAAGCAAGGTATTCCGCTCTACGCTTCACACCTTGCCGTATCTATGTACAACAAAATAAACCCCAAGCCCAGATTTTACGTCTTGCGTAAACACCAAACATGACGTATAATAATAGGGCATAGTAGTGGTATCCGCCATTGTGAATCGTGTTCGCCAAAACACTTTTCACACCTGCGAACGTGCTTGCGACACGTCCGCGGGTGCTATGCTTTTTGATTTTCTACCACTTATCTTACCATATACGGGACGATTATTCAATAATGATTTTTTAAATATCCAAAGAACCGCTTCGCCATACGCGGCAGAAAACACTTTCGTTCCAGCCAGCCGACTTCCTTTAGAGGTATTCGTCCGCTGCTTTTCCCGACAGACCATACTCCAACCGCAACTCCTGCCGGATCGCTGCGTCGTCATATCCCAGCCTCCGCAGCATCCGGACCGCCCCTTGGATCTGGCCCTGACTGA
>CANQYH010000138.1 GCA_947628025.1 uncultured Lachnospiraceae bacterium
GTTCGGATATTTCCGGCCGGCGGAGGAGTATTATGGTTCCATCATCCGCTGGCAGGAGCAGCGCCATGGGGTCGTGGGGCTGACCAAGGAGTGCATCGGGTACGAGAACGGCGTGCTGGGCGGCGTGGTATCGGCATTGACCGCGTTTGCGGCTCCCGGCGATCCGGTGCTGCTGCACAGTCCCACCTACATCGGGTTTACCGGCTGTATCTCCAACAACGGTTACCGGATCGTCCATTCTCCCCTGAAAAAGGATGCGGACGGTATCTGGCGGATGGATTTTGAGGACATGGACGCGAAACTGAAAGCGGAGCATATCCATGTGGCGGTATTTTGCAGCCCTCATAATCCCTGCGGCCGTGTCTGGGAGCGGTGGGAGCTGGAGAAAGCCATGGAGGTGTACCGCGCCAATGACTGTCTGGTGATCTCGGACGAGATCTGGTCGGATATCATCCTGGAGGGCCATACGCACATTCCGACCCAGATGGTCAGTGAGGATGCCAGGAACCGCACGGTGGCCATGTACGCGCCCAGCAAGACCTTTAATCTGGCCGGTCTGGTGGGAAGCTACCATATCATTTATAACCCGTACCTGCGGGACCGCGTCCGGGCGAAGAGCAGCAAGCCGCATTATAACGATATGAACGTGCTTTCCATGCACGCCCTGATCGGCGCTTACAGGCCGGAGGGGTACGAATGGGTGGACGAGCTGTGTCAGGTGATCACGGCCAATGTGGATTATGCCTGCGATTTTATCGCGAGGCATTTTGAGGGGGTAGAGGTCTGCAGGCCGGAAGGGACCTACATGCTTTTCCTGGACTGCGAGCAGTGGTGCGCGGCTCACAAAAAGACGATCGACGAGCTGGAAAAAGCCGGATGGGACGTAGGCGTGGCCTGGCAGGACGGCCGGATGTTCGGCGGTTCCTGCACGATCCGCATGAACCTGGCGCTGCCGAAGAGCCGGGTAGAGGAAGCGTTTGAGCGCCTGAGGCGGTACGTGTTCGGGGATTCCGCCAGAGGCTGAGACAGGGGGAAGCCTGCGGGGGCAGGATCGTACATTACAGAGAAAATGGTTTGCGGCGTCCGTTTTTGGCGGATGCGCGGAGAAATTCGAAAGATACGGAGGGAGAAGACGATGAAAAAATGGATGACGGCGCTGATGGTGGCGGTTATGACTGCGTTTTTTGCGAATACGGCGTATGCTGCGGGCTGGGTCTTGAACCAGACCGGCTGGTGGTTCGCGACGAAAGACGACGGGAGCGCATGGCTGTCGGACGGCTGGTACTGGCTGGACGGGAATGAGGACGGCATCGCGGAGTGCTATTATTTTGACGCGGAGGGGTATATGCTGGCGAATACGCTGACGCCGGACGGTTATACCGTGGACGCGGACGGGGCCTGGACCGAAATGGGACAGAAACAGGCGCGGCCCGCAAGCGAGGTTCCGTCGTATATCGAGGAAGAGCCGCAGGAAGAGGAGCCGGCCGGCCGCGTGGTCGATCCCACCAAGCCGATGGTGGCGCTGACCTTTGACGACGGCCCCTACGCGAAAGTGGGAAATCAGATCATGGACTGTCTGGCGAAATACGATGCGAAAGTCACGTTTTTTGTCGTAGGAGACCGGTGCGCGAGCTATCAGACGGAGATGAAGCGTATGGCGGATGAAGGGCATGAGATCGCCACCCATACCTATGAGCATAAATATCTGGACAAATTAGACGCCGCGCAGATCCGGGAGCAGATCGACAAGGGCGTGGAGGCGATCGTGAAGTACAGCGGGGTCACGCCTGCGCTGGTACGTCTGCCCGGCGGGCGGAAGAACGATACCGTGCTGGCAAACGTGGCCTATCCGATGATCCAGTGGAACATCGATACCCGGGACTGGGAGACGAAGAATACGGAAAAGACCGTGCGCGCCGTCCTGGACAATGTGAAAGACGGGGATATCGTCCTGATGCACGAGCTTTACGCTTCTACCGGGGACGCGGTGGAGCAGATCGTGCCGGAACTGATCGCCAGAGGCTATCAGCTGGTGACGGTCAGCGAGATGGCCCAGGCGCGCGGCGTACAGCTGCAGGCGGGGCAGCTTTATTACAGCTTCCGGCCGTGACGGGACGGCGGAAAAACGCGGCGCGGAGACGGAAATGTTTCCGCGCCGCGCTTGTGTTGTCAGGGGAGCGGCGTTTACGGGACGCAGAGAGGGCAAATACCGCCGGTAACACGGAACGGCGGCGATGATTCGATCCCGCCGCCCGGAATACCAACTTTTTCGCCTCCTGCTTTTCACCGCTTTCTGCGGTCCGCATATGGTAATGCAGGAGGTGCAGCGATATGAGTGAAAAGCAGGAAGACAGTGGTTACGGGTTCGTGCGGGAATGTGAGGATATCCCGCTTTCGTTTCCGCCTCAGCATCAGGACCGGCAGCCGGGTTTGGAATACGTGATGGAGCCGCGTCCGTCGTCGGAAAGACCCGGCGGAGGGCGGAAGCTGGAGGGGAAGACAGCCGTTATCACCGGCGGAGACAGCGGGATCGGCCGGGCGGTGGCCTATGATTTTGTGAAAGAGGGAGCGGCCGTCGCGCTGATCTACTATGATGAGGAGAGGGACGCGAAAGAGACGGAAGAGAGGATCGCGGAGCTGGGCGGGACCTGCCTGCTGATCCGGGGCGATCTGCGGGACAGGGAGTTTGTCTGCTCCTGCATCGAGCGGACCTTGGAGCGATTCGGCCGGCTCGATATACTGGTCAATAATCATGGCGTGCAGTACATTCAGCGCAGCATCCTGGATATTTCTCCGGAGCAGCTGAATCTCGTTTTCCAGAACAATGTCATATCCTTTTTCTACCTGATCCAGGCGGCTCTGCCTCATATGAAGCGGGGCGGTTCGATCATCAACACGACCTCGGTGACCGCGTATCAGGGGAATAAGGACCTGATCGATTACAGCGCGACGAAAGGGGCGATCGTGGCCCTTACGCGGTCTCTGGCTTTGTCGCTGGCGGAGCAGGGGATCCGGGTCAACGCAGTCGCGCCGGGGCCGATCTGGACGCCGCTGATTCCTGCGTCCTTTTCGGCGGAAGAAGTCGCCACCTTTGGCAGAAAGACTTCCCGGGTCCCGATGATGCGGGCGGGCCAGCCCGGCGAGGTGTCGCCGTGCTATGTCTTTCTGGCTTCGGACGACGCGTCCTATATGACGGGCCAGGTGCTGCATCCCAACGGCGGGACCATTGTGGGGGCGTAACCTTGTAGGAAAGCTATTTGCCCGCGGATGGAAAAGGATACAGATGGCATCCTGATGGGTTTAAGCATGAAAACGACGGCCGGAGGCTTCTCGTGACAGGGGAGTTCCGGCCGTTTTCAAAAAGTTCATTGGTTTTTTGCTTTCTGAATGGGTGAGCCGCGGGAATCCGTGCAGGATGCGGCGTAATACTCGCTGCAGGTCCGTCTTCTGCCGCCGCGCCCGGTTTGGTTCGCCGGAGGCTCATGAAACGGCGGACGGTGGGAAACGCCGGGCGATCGCATTTGCCAGCAGGTGGCAGAGAAATCCGCCTGCGCAGAGGGACAGCAGATACACGAGGATCCCGGCCGCCGTTCCCAGGACCAGGGAGATCTGGTGAAAGACCGCCTGGCTGACCGGGTAGTAGGGCGAGATGTAGAACATATCCGCTTCGCCGTGGGTGGCGACGTTGATGCAGGTGGCGGCGGCGCAGAAGCAGGCCAGCAGGGGCAGCGTCCGCAGATAGTCGCTGCGGGTCTGTCCGGACAGGCCGGAGAAGCAGATCAAAAGGCCGATGAAGACCAGCATGACGTGCCACCAGAGGCCGTGGAGCGTCAGGGTCCAGTAGGGGTGCAGAAGACCGGACGGCTCCGCCAGCGACATGATTCCTCCCAGCAGGCAGAAGTCCTGCAGAAACGTGCAGACCGTCTGATGGGCGCGGGGATACCGGCCCAGGAGCGGAAGCAGCAGGCAGAGGTACATGGGCATACTGCAGAGCTGAAACGGGAAGTACCACCAGTTGTAATCCCCCAGGTAGACGACGTAGTACAAAAAGAGCTGCTTATAGACCTCCGCCACGGCCAGCAAAAAGCCGCAGACCCAGAGGAGCCGGTTCAGCTGTTTCACGGCGAGGCGGCGGGCCAGATAAACGGAGAGCCGCACGGCCAGAAACAGACCGATGAAAGAAAAGCTTAAATGGAACAGGGAATACGGTTTTGGCGGTTCCATCGTCCACGCGGTTTTTTGCAGCAGACCGGTGAGGAACAAGTTCAGGGTCTGACACATGAAAATTCCTCCTCCCAGACCGTATTGTGAGACGGCGCATACCATATCATCCCTGCGGTCTGCGATGATTATACATCAGAAGCGGCGGAAAGAAAAGAGTTTGGCTGATGTTCCGATCGGAATATGGCGCTTCTTTTAGTTCACAAGATACCGCTCAAGCTCGATCTCCCTGACGGAATCCTCCGGCGTCTTCCGGGTATTATCGTACAAATGTCCCTGATTTTCCGGCATCGCCTCCAGTTTCCGTTTCAGGAACAGAGCCCTGCCAATCATATAATACGCCATTTCAGATTTCTCACATACGCCCTGCTCATCCCACACGGAGACCGTAAAACCGTATTGTTTCTGTTCGTCTAAACGCGGTGAAATCCATATGCTGTTCTGCTCGTCAGATACCTGTCTGCGTGTAAAAATTTTATATTCTTGGATTAATCGGTTTCATCTATTCCTCGTCGCTTGTTATATCCACATTGATAAGTTTTAAATTGTCAATATTTTTGTGCTTAATTCCATATCTGCCATGCGCCTTCACGTTTTCAAGGCAGACATTTTTAAAATGTCTTTCAGGCAGACCGCACATGTAAACGGCATTGCCGCCGACTGTCTTTATATCGATATTTTTAAAATAAATGCCGTCAACCTTTGGCGTGCCGTCATTTACCTCCGCAGGCGTATCGGCATCAAATTCAGCGTCGCCGTAAAAGCCGTCTAAATAAAGCGCGCCGCGGAACCACCGTGAGTCGCTGATCTCCCTGTCGTTATTCACAAGCGAACAGTCCTCATAATGTATGTTTTTTATGTAGCTTCCCCTGCCGCGTATGGCTTTGACGCTCGCGATACTGAAGGCATTCTCAAACCTGCAGCCGCGCACATACACGTCTCTTACCCCGCCTGACATCTCGCTTCCTATCGCCACGCCGAAGCCGCTCATAAAACGGCAGTTCTCTATCGTCACGCGCTTTGAAGGAATGCCCACCCTGCGGCCTTCCTCATCTCTGCCCGATTTTACCGCGATACAGTCGTCCTGGCTTGCGATAAGCGAATTTGTGACAGACACGTCCCTGCAAGAGTCAATGTCTATTCCGTCGCCGTTGAAAATGCCCTCGTAGCGTCTGCCTTCCTCATCATATTTGGTGTGGACACTTATATTGTCAATAACCACGTCTTTGCAGTAAATAAGGTGCAGACACCATGACGGCGACTGGCGTATCGTGACATTTTTAATCACGAGATTTTTGGTGTTCCTGATACATACTGCGCGGCCGCGCTTTCCTTTCTTTTCGTTCATCTCTATTGCAAAGAGCGCGGCGCCGTTTGCGTCTATGACGCCTTTGCCGTCAATCGTAATGTTTTTGTGCGGCGCGCCGTCAGTATTGATAAGGCTCGCATAGCAAAGCTGGTCAAGCCCCTCAAACGGATAGCCCATGACGGGAAAGTCTTCTATGCTACCGCTCCCCATAAGCTTTGCGCCTTCCCCGATAAAAAGCGTCATATTGCTCTTCAAGTAAAGCGCGCCCGTGATAAACGTACCCTTTGGGACATATACCGTATCGCCTTTCCCGCACAAGTCGATTGCCCTTTGAATTGCTTTCGTGTTTACAGTCACGCCGTCAGCGACTGCTCCATAGTCTGTGATGTTAAGCATATCTGTGCCTCCTTCTTTTTATATAACAGCAAGCAAATCCGGTGAATACACACCTGCTTCTTTCGTGAGATTCCCACACCCTTACTCAAATATCGTTTTCAATATCCCTTATCTTCTTCGCCGGGACGCCGCCTACGACACAGTTATCCGGCACGTCCTTTGTCACCACGGCTCCGGCGGCGATGACCACATTGCTGCCGATCGTCACACCGGGGAGAATGGTTACATTTCCCCCGATCCATACATCGTCTCCGATGGTAACGGGCTTACCGATACCCAAGTGTTCCCGCCGGCCTTTGGGAGTGATCGGGTGGTTGACCGTGGTAATCAGCGTGTTCGGGCCGATCATCACATAGTCACCGATGTATACCGGCATGATGTCAAGAATCGTCACGTTGTAGTTGGCAAGAAACTGATCTCCCACATGGATGTTCTTTCCGCTGTCACACATGAATCCGGGGCACAGACACACATCCCGACCCACGGAACCAAAGTATTTCTGAATCAGTACGGCCTGCTCATCCTCCGTCGCGTCAGCGTCCTGCATTTTCCGCAGTTCCCGACAGAATTTGATCGCATTTAACTTTCTTCCATTGACTCCGGCATCCCAAAAATCATAGTACAGACCCGCGTCAAATTTTTCTTCTTCTGTCATTTTCGTATTCCTCACTTGATCAATTTTAGGATTTGTTCCGTTCCTGCATCCGGCAGCACCCTATGCAAATGCTCGATGATCTTTTCTTTTGATTCATTCGGTTCCCTTTGATATGCGCTTGTTACATATTCATATCCGAACAGGTTTTCAGGCGTGGAATACAATGGGCCCCTTCCATTCCCACGGGCCGTCTACCCTTTCAGCAAACCACAGCTCTCTCGGACAGCATTCTTCAACGGAAAAGCCGGGGATGTGATTTTCAAAAAAAGAAAGAAAGCCTATATGATCCACAAGCCGGATCACGTCGCCAACAGATTTGATCTGAAACAAAAAATCGCTCATTTTATTGCCTCACTCTATCTCCAATTTCCAGCCGCAATCATATTCATTCCTCCGATTGTTTTTGATGCCCTATTGTAACATAAAAAACAGCTAGAAACAAGGCGCACAGGCACCAGATCACCGGTTCCGTCACCGCTACGCCCAAGTAACCAATGGCAGGCACCAGTACAGCCGCTGAGATGATCTTGACCACCAATTCAATGGTGCTGGAAAGCACCGGCAGCACTTTATGCCCCATGGCCTGCATAGAGTAGCGCAGGATGAACAGGGCTCCAAGCGGGAAGAAACACGCGGTACTCAGGCGTAAATTGAGAAGCGCGTTGGCGACGATTTCCTCATTACCGGTTGCGGTCAGAAGTATGACCAAAGGGCGTCCCAGCGTCCAGCAGACGAGGATGGAGAAAACCGACCATAGAAGCTCTGCCAGGAGCATCTTCCGGTTGGCCTCCCGGATGCGGCGATATCGTTTCGCCCCGTAGTTCTGTCCTACAAAGGTGCTGGTGGCGCTGGAAACAGTGGACATGGGGATCATCAGCATCTCATAGACGCGGCGGGAAGCGGTGTGCGCCGTGATGATATTCGTGTCCAGCGCATTGATCGACCGCTGAAGCACGACGGAACCCAGGGAGAACACGCACTGCATCATCGCCATGGAGAAGCCGGTGGTAAACATCTCGGCGGAGAGTTCACGGCCGATGTTCCAGTCCGTGGCGCAGGGCAGATATTCCCGGTAGTTCCGGAAGATGTACGTTCCGCACAGCGCCGCCGAGACAGCCTGCGCGATCACCGTGGCGAGAGCCGCGCCGGCAATACCGGTGTGGAGCAGTATTACAAACAGCGCGTCCAACCCCAGATTCAAAAGACTGGACAGGATGAGGAAACAGAGCGGTGTCCTGCTGTTGCCCATGGCCCGCAGGAATCCCGCGCAGCCGTTGTAGGCAATGGTGGTGAGCATTCCGCCGAGAATAATAACGATGTATAGATAGGACTGATCAAACACATCCGCCGGTGTCAGCAAAAGCCGCATGGCGGGCTTTAGAAACAGGACGGAAACCACCGTCAACAAGATGCCGATGCCCAAGTTTAATTTGATCATGGCTGCCGCTCCGCTGCGGAACTGTTCTTTGCCCCCGCTGCCAAAGAGCCGGGACAGGACAACGCAATATCCGTTATTCAGCCCCCACGCCAGATTCATGAGCAGGGAGTACAGCACGCTGGTGGCTCCGATTGCCGCGATCGCCCCGTCTCCAAGAAAATGCCCGGCGATCATGGTATCCACGAGACTGTATACCTGCTGGAAGATGTCGCCGATAAAAAGCGGCACTGCAAAGGCCATGATCATACGGACAGGATCTCCCTCCGTC
>CANQYH010000139.1 GCA_947628025.1 uncultured Lachnospiraceae bacterium
CGGTACCCCTGCGCCCGGATCCATTCCAGGGTCTGCTCCACCGCCTCGGCCACCCGGTCCGGGCGGCAGGAAATGCAGCGGCTCCCCATGGACCGGACCAGCATCCGGTTGAACGTGTCCGCTCCCTCCGGCTCCCCCAAATCCGGCGAAAGGATCAGGCTGGGTATATCCAGGCTCCGGCACATGGTCGCCAATATCCGGTTCAGATTGGACTGCTTTTTACCGTAGGACACCAAAAAATCCCCGCCCTTTTCCTCCATGTCTTTTAAAAAGGACAGGCCGATACGGCACTTGTTCCCGCCAAATGAAAAGCCCAGAAGATCCTCCCGCTTCATATAAACTGCCTGCCCGCTTCCGCAGGTCCCGATAAACTGGACCGGCGTAGGCGTCAGGAGCCGGGGCCATTGTTTCATATGCTGTTCCTCCCTGATGATCGTTTTTGCGCCGCGTCCCCGGCGAAATACGCTTCGCACTCCTGCGCGAACCGGCGGACCGATTCTCTGGCTTCCCGGTTCATTCTCCGGTACTTCTCCACAGCCTGTCCCCGCGTGCGGACCGCATACTCGATCTCGGCCTCGTCCATCCCAAACGCCACGCCGTACCGGTCCTTGTATTCAGAGCCGTAGTCTTCTTTGGTTTTTCCCGGCTCCGGCACCGCCACCGGGATACATCCGCACAGCGCCGCGATCTGCATATACGCCGTATACATATCATAGCTGACGCAATATTTGCACTGATTTAACACTTTCACTTTCTCCGGTTCGGGCAGGTCGTCGATCACGATCCCGTCCCATTCTTTCGGCAGGTCAGGCCTGTCCTTTCCTTTCCGGACGATATAGCAGGTCCCCGTCCGCTCGGAAAAATTGGTCTGCTTATACAGATCCAGATCGTACCGCTGGATCTTAAAGGTCCTGCAGACCGGGTTCCAGGCCGGATCGTTGTACGTATCCTGATAACAGAAAAAAAGATCTTCTTTCTTAAACACATCGTCCCGGCCGGCAAAGGGATGAAAGTACAAAAACCAGCGGACCACCCGCCTGGCATACAGCGGGTTGCCGGACACTAACTCCGGATAGACCACGACCGTTTCTTTATCCACAAACGGCCACAGCCGGCGGCGGCAGCCTTTGATCTGCGGATAGGCGTACATGCGCAGCGCCGGCGCATTTTTCACCCCGGAAAAAGGCAGGAGCCGGACCAGCAGCATACAGAAAAAATCATAGAGCAGAAACACCGGCATATCCAGCCAGTACCGCACCTCATGCCCCGCAAAATCATAGCGCGGCGCATGAAATACCTGCGCTTCATGTCCCAATTCCTCCAATTCCCTGCACAGCGCGTGCAGCACCAGCGGCCCGCCGGAGCTCTGCCGCGGAGTCACGATCACAAATTTCATCCTCTTTATGCCTTTCTCTGCCCGCGAATAATTACTTTCATATATTTTATACTAATTATAACGGCTTTTCCCCCACAGGGCAAGCCATTCGGCGTCAGATTCTGAGAAACGGCTGTCGATTTTAATTTTATTATAGCTTTTTCTTTCCAAATATGATACACTTAAAAAACAGACATTTTTTAACATAACAGGAGGAAACGCATATGCGTAGATTTTTCCATAATATAATGTTTGCGGCCCTGCTGCTCTCGCTGAGCGTGGGACAGATCCTGACGGCGCGGGCCACTTCCCAGTCCGGCAGCTTCTCCATCCCTTATTACAGCGACGAGTATCCGGAGGGACTGCCTATGCCGGAGGAACCGGAGACGAAACCGGCCGTAGAGAAGCCGCCGGTTTACGAGAAGACCGCCGACGTAATCAATAATTCCACGCTGGCTCTGACCGCTCTGGCGCCGACGCCGCAATGGCTGCCCGGCATCAACAGCGGCGACTATGTGCTGTCCACCAGCGGCCAGGGTTTTCTGGCCCTCTGCATCTACCGCATCGGCCTGCCCGGCGACGTCCTGTACCGCACCTACTCCAGCGCCGGCGGCTGGACCGCATGGGCCATGAACGGCGAGCATACGTCCTGGAACGTCAGTTATCCCAGCGAATCGCCCCGCATAGAAGCGATCCAGATCCGCGTAACCGGCGTTTTCAGCCAATATTACGATATTTACTACGCTACCGTTCTCTCTGACGGCACCCTCTGCGGATGGGCCCGCAACGGCGAGAGCAGCGGCACGATGGGCCTTGGCAAATACATTACCGATATCCGCCTCTTCGTGTGTCCCAAGGGCGAGTTCCCGGAAGATTGGAGTACCGAGCACCGTCTGGACGGCGTCGCTGAGGACGGCTTTATCTTCGGGGACGGCCTGCCTACGTTCAGCCAGGGCAACGGGCAGCCTTTCACCGGATGGGCATGGCATGAAAACGACCGCTACTACTTCGTCAACAACACCGCTCTGACCGGCTGGCAGTACCTGGACGGGTACAAGTACTATTTCCAGGAAGACGGCAAGCTGGTCACGGACCTGGAGCCGGTCATCGGCGCCAACGGCCCGTACCTGATCAAAGTCAATAAGCAGATGAACTGCGTCACCGTCTATGTTCCGGATACGGACGGGCAGTTCATCATCCCGCTGAAGAGTTTTCTCTGCTCGACCGGCGGCGACACTCCCATCGGCACGTTTAAGTCTCCGGAGAAGCTCCGCTGGCAGCTGATGGTCCACGACGTTTACTGCCAATATCTGACGAGGCTCGGCGCGGGACTCCATATCCTGCTGCATTCGCCGGTTTACAGCGCGCCCAACTGCAACACGCTGGATGCCGATACGTACAACATGATGGGCTATGTGCGTTCCTCCGGCTGCATCCGCCTCGTTACGCGCGACGCTAAGTGGATTTACGACCACTGCCCCGTAGGCACCACGATCCAGGTTTATAATTCCTCCATCGTCGGCCCCTACGACAGGCCCTGCATCGACTACTTCATTCCTAAGACGCAGACCTGGGATCCCACCGATCCGGATGCGGTCGCGCTTTACGGCGTCATCCAACAGTAACCATTTCCGAACGGGAGCGGCCGCCGCAGATCTTTCCTTTCTGCGGCGGCCTTTTTGCTGCCTCTCTGCCGTCCCGGCCCCGCTGTCCCGGCATAGAAAAACATTGTCATCAAACGTATTTTATGGTATATTGAAACTGTTTAACGCTTTCCGGAAAGAATGGTTCCGCCGGACGGGACCACCGCACCATAAAGGAGGATCTTAAACCTCATAAGACCATGAAGAGAAAAAATCTGATCCCATATATCGCCGCCATGTTGCTGTTCGCATTCTACGCGTTTGCCGCCAACTGGTCCCTGCTGCTGGGCGAAAACCTGATGAAATGGGACATCTGGGACGCGGAATATCCGATGCAGATGCTGATCTCCGACGCGCTGGCCAGCCATACGCTGCCTCTGTGGAACCCGCTGATGCACTACGGCACGCCCAACTACGCGATCACCGGCTCCCCGATTTGGTACCCCTTTACGCTTCTTTTGGCGCTGAAAGGCTATACCCCCTCAACCATCGCCCTGTCCTACGCCATGCACATCGCCATCGGCGGGTACGGCATGTTTTTGCTGACCGGATACGAACTGCGGCAGCATGAGGAGATCGGTACAGCCGGCCGTCTGGGCGCCTGCGCGGCTGCAGGCCTGCTTTACTGCGGCAGCGGTCTTTTTTTGTCCAACGCCCAGCATATCATGATCATCATCTCCGCGGCATGGATCCCCTACGTATTTTACTTCGTCCGCCGCTGCCTGACAGAAAATAGCCTGCTGTGCGGTATGGCGGCCGGGGCCTGCGCCGGGCTGATCTTTCTGGGCGGTTACCCGGAAATGTTTTTCGACCTGTTTCTGTATCTGGCCCTGTATACCCTGTATTTCAGCTTCCGGACGGCGGATGGCGGTTCCAAAAAATACGCCTGGATTCCAAAAGCCGCGGCGGTCTATGTTTCCGTATGCCTGTTTACGGTACTGGCGGCCGCCGTCTCCCTGCTGCCTTTCCTGTGCAACATGGGACTGATCACACGCGGGTCCGGCCTGGGACAGATCCCCCTGGGATACTCTCTAACCGCCTGGCTGTCGGCCATTTTTCCGGCCGCGACCAGCTTCATCTCCGGCGGAGAGATCAGCATGGTCAATTACTACGTGGGAATGATCGTACTCCTGCTGTTCCCCATGTGCTTTTCCAAGGGCTCTGCTTCCCAGCGGATCTACCCGCTGCTGGTGGCCGGAGCGCTTTTCATGTGCTGGGGCGGGAACTCCTTTTTCTACGCGCTGCTGTACCGCTTCGTGCCCATGTACGATCAGTTTCGTTTCCCGACTTTGAACCGTGTTTTCCTGACACTTTTCCTGATCCTGTCGGCGGCTCCGGCCCTGGGACAGCTGATGAACGCGTCCGTGGACGCCTCGCTCTGCCGCCGTGCGCGGATCCTGTTTACGATCGTTTTATCGGCGGCGGTTTTAAGCGGCCTGACCGGCAATCTGCTCGCGGATTCCTCCGTCCTTTCCGCCGACCGCTGCCTGGCCTTTTCCACTTCCGCGTTTATGGTCTCTTTCATCGCCGCGCTGTGGCTGGCGGCGCTTTCCGCCGTGCGGGATCAATGGCTGAAAGGCGGCCTCGTGCCTGCTGTTTTCGTCATACTCACCGCGGCGGAGCTGTGGATCCATGCGTCTGCAGAGACCCCGGTCACGATCGCCCGGTATGAACCTCTGGAGTACTCCTACTCCCAGCAGACCCGCGCGGCCGTAGACAGCGCGTTTATCCAGAACGCGAACCGGGACCGGCGGACCGATTTCAAAGAGCAGGAGCGCAGCACGAGCGGCCTGAACAGCATCGACCTTTTGTTCAATAAGACCTTTGACGAAGAGGGCTACGTATCGTTCCGCATGAAAAGCACCGACGATTTTCTCTCCACTTACGTCCGCACGATCATGGAACAGAACCCGGTCGTCTATTTTACCAACGATGTGGTGACGCCGGCAGATATGCCCTATGAGCAATGGAGCCGATCCTGCGATCCCGCGCCTGGCCAGATCTACGCGGCAGCCGCGCCGCAGGACGGGGCCGCCGTCATTTCCCTGCCGCAGCCGGAACTCTCAGGCAGCGCGGAGCTGGCTTTCGAGGACCAGAGCGGAACCGCCGTCATATGGGGGCCCATAAGCGCCACCGAACAGATGACAGGCCGGATCCGCCTCTTCTACCCGGACGTATCGGAGGAAAAACTGCCTCTGACGCTGACTTTCACGGAGCGCGGCGGCGAACCCGAAGAATACGCGGGAAGCTTTACGGTTTATGACGGGCCGGACGGCCGTTACGTGGACGTCTATTTCCCGGAAGTGAACCAGGATTACGACCAGGTCCGCATTTTCTCCGCATCCGGGCTCCCCGCTTCCGCTTCGCTCGTCACGACCGCCCGGAGCACCAAAGACGCCCATGTCACGGTTTCCGAATTCGGCTTTAACGACATCCGCATGGAGGCGGACGCTCCCGCCGCCGGTTACGTGACGCTGCTGCAGGCCAAACACGACGGCTGGACGGCTTACGTGGACGGCCGGGAAACCGAGATCGCGCTGATCGACAACTGCTTCATGGGGATCGCGGTGGAACCGGGCAGCCATTCCATTGAACTGCGATTCCGGCCGGCGGAATTTTATGTGGGCCTTGCGCTGTCCGCGCTCTATTTCGCCGCGCTGGCGCTGGTTCTCTGCGTTCACCTGCTGCCCAGAAAAACGCTGTTTCATACAGCCATCCGACCAGGGAGGACAAACATTGGATAATACAGGAAACGTCCGTATGCTGGAATTCCCGGAACACGGGGACCGGCGCGGACAATTAGTCATCGTCGAGGGAAACATCGATATCCCGTTTGAGATCAAGCGGATCTTCTACATCTACGGCTCCGACGCCGACGTGGTGCGGGGCCAGCACGCCAACCTGAAAAGCGAGTTCGTACTGATCAATATCTGCGGACGAAGCAAAGTGCGGGTCAAAGACGGGCTGGGCAACGAGGCCGTCTTCAGTCTGAACCGCCCGCATACGGGGATCTATCTGCCGGCCATGGTCTGGAAAGACATGTATGATTTCAGCCCCGATTCGGTCCTGCTGGTACTGTCCAGCGAACACTACGATCCCAACGAATACATCCGCAATTACGATCAGTTTGTGGAAACGATCCGCAAACAACTGCATTTAGAGGAGCGGTGGTCATGAAAGTATCCGTCGTCATTCCTGTCTATTACAACGAAGACAATCTCCGGCCGCTCTATGAGGACCTGAAAACCAAATTCATCGACCGGATCGATTACGACTACGAGCTGGTCATGGTCAACGACGGCTCCCAGGACCGCAGCTATGAAGTGATGAAAGAGCTGGCCGCCGTGGATCCCCATATCAAGACCGTCAGCCTCTCGCGGAATTTCGGCTCCCACGCCGCGATCCTCTGCGGCCTGGAGAAATGCACCGGCGACTGCGCGCTGGTGAAAGCCGCGGACCTGCAGGAGCCCACGGAACTGATCCTGCAGATGGTGGAAAGCTGGCAGCGGGGCAATAACGTGGTGCTGGCCGTCCGCCAGAGCCGGAAAGAGGGCCTGGGCCAGACGCTCTTCGCCAATCTCTATTACTGGCTGGTACGCCGGACCGCCCTGTCCAATATGCCGGAGGGCGGGTTCGACGTCTATCTGCTGGACCGCAAGGTGATCCGGGTGCTTTTGTCCCTGGACGAGCGGAACAGCGCTCTGACCGGCCAGATCCTCTGGAGCGGCTTCCGCACCGAAAAGATCCCCTATGTCCGCCAGGCCAGGGAGATCGGCGCCAGCCGCTGGACCCTGCGCAAAAAGATCCGCCTGGTCGCGGACACACTGTTCAGTTTCTCGACCCTGCCCATCACCGCGGTCACCGTCATCGGCGCGCTGTCCGCCGTGATCGCTGTGATCTGGGCCCTCATCGTATTTGTCGAGAGGATCACCGGCCAGATCGCCGTCAGCGGCTGGACCACGATGTTCATATTCAATCTGTTCAGCTTCGGCACCATCATGGTCACGCTGGGGATCCTGGGCGGTTATCTGTGGCGGACATTCGACGCTTCCCGGAACCGGCCCCCTTATATTATTGAAGAAGAGAATGAACCGGCGGACAGGCCGGACGGCGGCAGGGAGGCGCGAAAATGAAGATCATGCCAAACCGCATGGACCGCGGCTTTCAGATGTACCAGGAAGAATTTGAGGCCAAAGCGCTGGAAGTGCTGCGCTCCGGCTGGTACGTGCTGGGAAAAGAAGTCCGTTCTTTTGAGGAAGAATTTGCCGCCTACCTGGGCGCAAAGCACTGCGTCGCCCTGGCCAGCGGCCTGGACGCCCTGTGGATCGCGTTCCGCATCCTGGGCATCGGTCCCGGAGACGAGGTGATCGTCCAGGGCAACGCCTATATCGCCTGCGTCATGGGCATCACGATCAACGGCGCAACCCCGGTCTTCGTGGAACCCGACGAATTTTACAACATCGACGCCCAAAAGATCGAAGAAAAGATCACCGGCCGGACCAAAGCGATCCTGGCCGTCCATCTCTACGGCCAGGCCTCCAATATGGAACCGATCGCCGCGCTGGCCCGCCGCCGCGGACTGCGCCTGGTCGAAGACTGCGCCCAGTCCCACGGGGCCTGTTTTCACGGGAAAATGACCGGCACGTTTGGGGATATCGGCTGCTTTTCTTTCTATCCCTCGAAAAACCTGGGCGCTTTCGGCGACGGCGGCGCCATCGTGACAGAAGACGACGAGATCGCGGAAAAGGTTCGCGTCTTCCGCAACTACGGCAGTGAAAAGCGCTATTACAACCGGGTGGTCGGCTCCAATTCCCGCCTGGACGAGCTGCAGGCGGGACTCCTGCGGGTCCGGCTGCGCCACCTGCCGGAACTGACCGAAGAGAGGCGGCGGCTCTGCGGCCATTATCTGGCGCGGCTCCGCCATCCGGCCGTCCGTCTCCCCGGCATCCGGCCGGGAGCGGATTCCGTCTGGCACCAGTTTGTGATCCGCACGCCTTACCGGGACCGGCTGATCGAATATCTGGACGCCAGGGGCATCGGCACGATCATCCACTACCCGATCCCGCCCCATCTCTCAGAAGCCTACGCCTGCCTTGGGCTTAAAAAAGGCGCGCTGCCCATTACGGAACAATACGCGGACGAAGTCCTTTCGCTTCCGCTCTACAACGGGATGACGGAAAGCGAACAGGAGTATGTGATCGACGCGATCAATCATTTTCAGACAGG